>CBDUZN010000184.1:0-4161 GCA_965371715.1 uncultured bacterium
TTATGTGAAAAATACTGTTTTTTGCTCTTGACGCGGCACAGTACATTCCGAATAAATCGCAAGAAAATTTATTGCTATATCCGCTAAGACAGAATAAAGAGCAGACACACAGGTCTGCCCCCACAATTTATGATTTTGGATTTATTAATGAATATCTTTTTCTTCTAAAATCTCTTTATATTTTTCACCATAATATTCAGATGCTTCTACAATCCTGATTTCCTTCACAAAATCACCTATTTTTATCTGCTCTAAAAGATCTACATTCTCAATGATCTGTCCAAATACAGTGTATTTATTGTCAAGCATTGGGGTTGCTTTAAATGTAAAATAATACTGTGAACCTGCACTATTGGGATCCTGAGCTCTTGCCATTGCAAGTGTACCCCTTAAATGCTTGATCTCATTAAATTCAGCATCAATCATATATCCAGGACCACCTGTATTTTCATTTGTTGGGCTGCCTGTCTGAACAACAAAACCCGGTTCCACTCTAAAGATCAAATTCCCATTATACATTCCCTTTGCAGTTAATTTTATAAAATTCTCTACATGTCCGGGAGCTACATCTTTATAAAATCTAATAACCATTGTGTCTTCTTTGGAACCATCTTTATTCTGCCATACATAAATCGCAAGTGGTTCATTAAATTCTAATTTCATTGTCTCCTCCGTTCCATTGGTTACAATAGGTGTTTCCTTTTCTTCAATGTTTGTGGTATTTGCATTTTCTTCCTGATTACAGGACATTAAAATTATTACCATAAACAATAGAATAAATACTTTTTTCATTATTTCTCCTTGTTAATAATTCCACATTCTGTTTAATAAAAGGGTATTATCCTTCCAATTTTTCTTAATCTTCACCTGAATTTCAAGATATACACTATTGTCCAGGAATTCCTCTATCAAGACCCGTGATTTTATTCCAAGTTCTTTCACCTTTTTACCACCTGCTCCAATAATAATACCTTTTTGTGATTCCTTTTCAATATATACATTAACTCTAATGAATATTTTTCCTTTTTCTCTTTCCTTAAATTCTTCAACAACTACTCCTGTACTATATGGTATTTCCTCACCATAGATTTTGAAAACCTGCTCCCTTATAAATTCAGACACAAAAAACCTTTCAGGTTTATCACTTATATAATCCTCCGGATAAAAGAAATGGTCATAAGGTAAATATGGTGTAAGAGTTTTTAGAAATTTATCAATATTAATATCTTTTAATGCCGACAAAGCAATGATTTCTTTATAACCCTTATCTTTATTACTATTTATAATATCTAATATTTTTTCATTTTTCATTCTATCAATCTTGTTAATTATCAGAAAAACAGGTTTTCCCAGATTTTCCAAATCTCTAAAATCTGATACTGACTGAACATCATCTACTAAAATGCAAATAATGTCGGCATCCTTCATTGAATTATTGATATCCTTATTCATTAATTTTTCCATTGTGTTTTTTGCTTTAAGTGTTCCGGGAGTATCAATAAAAATTATCTGTATTTCTTTATCATGATAAATACCAAGTATCTTACTTCTCGTTGTCTGTGCCTTTCTTGAGACCGCAGCCAATTTTACTTTTAATATTCTATTTAATAATGTTGATTTGCCTGTGTTTGGTTTACCAATTATTGCTATATATCCGGATTTCATTATGCTCCGTATTTCTTCAATCTGCCTGCTCCGGCAAGCATGATATTTATTATATGTTTTGCATATATTGTTCCAAGCGATCCTTTTAAACACTCCGTTTCGGAAAAATCATTAACAGGATTTTTTCTCGGATAAGGATGTTTAATAAGCAATGGAACATTATGAAATGAATGTGTTTTCATAATTGCCGGTGTAGAATGATCTCCGGTTATAGTAATAACATCAAAATTCAATGCTTCAATTTGCGGCAATAATACATCAAATTGTTCAATTATTTCAACCTTTTTATCAAAATTACCATCTTCACCATATGAATCTGTTTTCTTAATATGAAGAAAAAGGTAATCATAATTATCAAAATGCTTTTTTAATGCATCAATTTCATCTTCAATTGTTTTCCCACCTTCAATAATATCCATTCCAACAAGTTTGGATAATCCCTTATACATAGGATATGTTGCTATGCAGGCTGCTCTAATCCCAAATCTTTTCTCCATTGTTTCAATATTGGGTAATTTTGAAATACCTCTAAACAATGCATAGTTTGCTCTACTTTCATCTTTTAGAATATTTCCTATCATATTGGCTGCTTTATTGATAATCTTAGAAACATTGCTTGATAAATCATTCTGAGAAATAGCTTCAAGTGGTTTTAAACCAATATCCTGAGGATCTGTATCATTCACATTAGCATCGGTTTCAATATCCCTTATTACAAGCACAAATCTATGCTCTATGCCAGAATAAAATTCAATTGCTTTATTATTAATGGACTGTATCTTTTCATTCAGAATTTTTACAAGTCGAATGTTTTCTTCTGTTGGTATTCGTCCTGCTCTTCTGTCTGTTATAATCCCATTGCTGTCAATATTACAAAAATTACATCTTGCTGTAACGGTTTTATTATCTACATTCACATCAATTCCCAATGCTTCAAGAATTCCTCTTCCAATAGGATAATCCGTAGGATTGTATCCAAATACACCAAGATGTCCTGGACCACTTCCGGGAGTTATACCAATTTCAACCGGAATACTCATACCTGTTTCAAATTGTGTTGCCAATCTATTCATATTTGGTGTTTTTGCTGTTTCAAGTTCTGTTTTACCACTATTACAAGGTAATCCACCTAGTCCATCAAGTATAATCAGAATCATTTTTGTTTTTGCCTGCTGTTTTAATGTATCTGGAAAAATATTCATAATAATCTCCACTTATTGAGAAATTCATTCATATAATGTTCCTGAATTCCTCGTTTTTTATAATTTTCATTACCGTGAAAATCACTGCCGCCGGTTACTAATATTTTATTCTTCAAACAATATTGTTTCAGTACCTCTACTTCCATTACATCATCAGAATTATACACCTCTATTCCATCAATACCATTGTGTAAAAATTCATCAAGATCGTCCATTAAGTCAGACAATCCAGGATGAGCAAGAATTGCAATGCCATCTAATTCCTTAATCAAATCTATTGTTTCTTTAATTGAAAAATTCCTTTTTTCAATATTACATTCTGATTTATCACCAATGTATTTTATAAATGCCTCATTAAATGTTTTAACATAACTCTTTTTCAGCATTAGGCGAGCAATATGGGGTCTTCCCAATACAGTTGAAGGAGATGCTTCTTCCATAAGTTCATTAATGTTTAAATGTACTCCTTTTCTACTAAGACATTCCAATATTTTTTCTGCTCTTTCTTCTCTATTATTAACTCTATTATTAAATAGTCCACCAATATCTTTCGGCTCTTTAAAATAGCCTAATATATGAACATCTTTTTCCATATATAAGCAGGAAAGTTCAATGCCGGGAATAATGGTCAATTCTTCAATTTGATCATAATTTACATTTTCATATGCTTTAAATGTATCATGATCTGTTATTGAAGCATATTTAATATTATTTTTTATTAATAGTTTGATTATATCATTTGTGTACATTTTAACATCAGAATGAATTGTATGAATATGAAGATCTCCAACAATAGTGTTCATTTGAAGCCAAGATCTTCTGCAGTCTGCTGGATAATTTCGGTAGAAATAAATGTTTTTTTCTCAATGAATGCTTCCAGTAAAGCATTGTCACACATAATATTGATAAGTCTCGGCTTACCCTTTGATATACCATGTATTAAACTTATTGATTCATCCAAAAACAAAGGTTCTTGTCTTCCTGCTATATTTAGCCTGTGTTCAATATACAATTTTGTTGATTCTTCATTAAGCGGTCTTAAAATTTGTTTAATACTTATTCTCTCATAAAGTGGAGGGTCAAGCCTCAAATTCACTTCAAGTTCCGGCATCCCGAACATAAGAAAACAAAGCATATGTCCTTTATTATTCTGTATATTTAATAACCCACGGAATTCTTCCATGATTTCCTTATCTTTTAACATATTTGCTTCATCAATCATTACAATAGGTTTTTTCCCGGCTTTATTCAGAGCATCCAATCTACTGATAACATGTTGAATGATCTGTATTTT
>CBDUZN010000185.1:0-4106 GCA_965371715.1 uncultured bacterium
ATACTGCTGCTGTTGCATCATATAAAGATCAAATTAATGACCCAACAAATTTCTCCGCTCCGAGAATAGTTACAATCGGATTGGAATTCTCGTGTTAATAATTGGAGGAAGGTATGAATAGATTATTTAAAACAATTTTACTAACTTTTATTATTACTCTTCTTATTCTTCCATTATTTGCAAGAACTGCAACTAATGCAAATGAAACAGGCAGAAAATGGAGTATGGAATGGGTGGATATTAGCCAATTAAATATGACTATAAGCAATTATGGTATATTTGGTCATAATGTACTTACCGGAGATGCCGGAGGTTATTGGCCTGCAGGATTTCCCGCAGAAAATTATCTATATGGATGCGGAATATGGTTTGGAGCACTTATTGATACGGGCTTTAAAGTTGTTGATGGTGATACCATTATATTAAAGGACACCCTTGTATCAGTGGGATATAATCCGAATTCAGGTGCCAGTGAAATGTCGCCAGGTGATGGTTCTGATGCTCCTTTGTATTCAAATCCCTATGAAATGGTTTATAAATCAACAACCAATTGGCCTCCCAATGATGCTGATGGAATTGTAATATTTGATTCTACTGTATCAATGCAGGATACATATTGTGAGTATTCAGACAAGGATGCAGGACAACATTTTACAATTGAAAATAAACCATTAGGTTTTGAGATCAGGCAATCAACATATGCATGGGTTGGACCATTAAAGGAAGACATTGTTTTTATGGTTTTTAGGATCAAGAATGCAAGAGATGATGAAAAATCATTAAATAAGTGTTTTGTTGGGGTTGCAACGGATTGTGATATTGGAAATGAATCCGGATCAGCTGCTAATGATCTTTTGGGTTTTATTGATACAATGACCTATGAAGGTAAATTAATGCAGATGAATTTGGGATATCAATTTCAATTAGAATCTGAAGCCGGGTGGGCACATGACCCTGGTATTGTTGCATTTAAATATATGCAATCACCTATTGTTACTGAACCAATTGATATTTATCATGATGGTTCTGTTGTAATTAATCCCGGAATAGATACAATTATTGATACTCTTACTGGTAAAGAAACATATAAACCCCGTGAAATTGGAATGACAACATTTAATTATTTTACACTTGCAACAGATCCAACAACAAAACAGGAAAGATATCAGGTACTGGCGGGATACAATCATTTGAATTGGGATCCCAATAATCCAGAATCATGTTATAGTCCATTTCCTGATTGGGGTAGTAATAATACCGGTTATCCGGGACAGAATATGCCATCAGCAAGTGCAAATGATCAAAGATTTTTAATGGCTTCTGGACCATTTACTTTACAGAATGATTCTACATCAATTGTTGTTGTAGCTGTAATGGTAGCAAAAACCGTTGATGAGCTTTTACCCAAAGCAATTACTGCACAATCAGTATATGATGCAGGATTCAAGGGACCAGTAGCTCCTGATATAGTAAATTTCTCAGCAAAGGGATTAAATGAAAAAGTTATATTATACTGGGATAATAGTGTTGAAAAAATTGCTGATCCATATTATGAAGATGCAGGCGATCCCTTATCACTTCTCTATAACCCAACTTATAGAGAATTTGATGTAGAGGGTTATAGGGTTTACAGATCAAGTACAGGAGCAGGCGGTACATGGGATTTGCTTGCTCAGTATGATTTGATAAATGATTTTACAGCAGTAATTTGTGATTCAACAATTGTTTATGATGAAACAGGAACACCAACAGTTACATATCTTTATGAATCACTTGGAACTAATACTGGTGTACCATATTTTTATCTTGACTCAAATCTTGTGAATGGTATTTCATATCATTATATGATAAATGCTTATGATTATAATTTCAATGGATACAATGTTCATGGCGTTGATACAATTCCTGCTGAGCCACTTTTCCTTGAAGGTGCAGGAAAGGATATTACAACATTACCAAGAATGCCTACATTGAATTATATTTCTCCTACTTATGATATAGTTATTGATAGTACATTCACAACTTTTGATTATGATGGTGATACAGTAGAAGCTACCAATGTTACTATTCATCCTGTTGATCAAAGCAAATTAGATATAAGTATTAATCTAATTGTTGATACATTGATTGAAGAAATACCTGAAGGAACTTATTTTAGTTTGAAATTTGTAAATATTGGAAGTACAGGTACACATCCTTTTTACACATATTCTTTATTCAAGCATATTGGTGGTATTGAAACGGGTGTTTTTGTTGATTCAACAATTATGGAAATGGAGGACTATATATTTGTAACTGATGAAGATGATATAAAAACAATATGGAAACGAAAAAATTCAGGTGCAATTACTTATAATGGTATAGTTTTTGGCATTAATGATTTTGAAGTTGATGCATCAATGTGGCCAGCAACAGATTCTTTTTTAGAAACTAAGACCTATGGTGCATATGATGAATCGATTTTAAAGATGGGTTTTGTTCCTACTGCAAAGTTATTTTTCAGCGGTTCAAAATGGTATCAAATAATATGGAAAGAAGTAACAATAAATGATACATTAAATTTAACTTGTGAGATTTGGGATAAACAAAACAATATTGAAATTCCATATGATTCATCTGCAATAGGATTCTGTTGGCATTTCAATAATTCTACAGCCAGTGGACCTTATAACCAATATATGAAAGAAAATTCACCAACAAATACTAAATTAGGATTATATTTGCCTTATATTAAAATGATGTTTAATCAAACAACAAGACCGTCGGCAATGAATTGGGCAGATAGACCTGCAGATGGAGATATTTGGGATATATTGATCAATATTCAGGATTCAACAATATATGAAATGCCTCCAATGGGATCTGAATTTTCGGTCAATTACACACCTTCTGAATTTGGAGAAATTGCTGATTCCCAACTTAATAATATTAAGGTTGTACCAAATCCTTATGTAGTAAGATGTGAATTTGATTTGGATTATACTTATAGAAAAATTTATTTCACTAATTTACCAAATAAATGTACTATTCATATTTATACGCTTTCAGGTGATAAGATAAAAACCATTGAACATAATACTGAATTTTATAGATATAATTCAGCTACAGATTCAACACTTGTTAATGACATTACAAATGGTGCTGTTTCCTGGAATGTATTAACGGACAATGACCAAATACCAGCTCCTGGCTTGTATTTATATAAGGTTATTGCTCCATCAGGTGCATCATTTATTGGTAAATTTGCAATTATTAAGTAGGAGGATTGATGAAAAAATTAATTACACTAACTATTGTCCTCTTATTTGTTGCCGGTTCGCTAATGGCAACCAATGAAGGTACTGCGGGAGCACAATTTTTGAAGATGATGGTTAGCGGAAGAGCAACTTCAATGGGAGGTGCATTCACAGCACTTGCTGATGATGCCTCAGCACTTTATTATAATCCTGCAGGGCTTGTTAGATTAAATAAAAACGAAATACTTTTTAATTATTTAAAATGGCCCGCTGATATAGGGTTCTCTTATATTGGAATGGTTTTTCCAATGGGTGTTAACGGAGCATTCGGAGTGCAGGCAGGACTACTGTCTGTTCCGGCAATGGAAGTAACAACTATTGAAAGCCCCGAAGGTACAGGAGAATACTTTAGTGTTTCAAATTATTATGTAGGATTATCCTATTCAAGATACTTTACCGATAAATTATCGGTTGGTATTACAGGAAAATTTGTTCAGGAAATTATATATGATGCTTCTTCAACAATGATGGCAATTGATATTGGTGCAACATATTTAACTGGCTTCAAGTCATTAAGAATAGGTATGGCAATAAGGAACTTTGGTTCCGATGGTCAATTTACAGGTGGTACGGTTTTACAGGAGCAGTATCAGATATGGAATGATGGTCAACAATTTGTTAATGTATCTCTTGTAACAGAGCCATATCCATTACCATTGAATTTCAATGTTGGTATTGCTTATGATATTCTTGAAGGTCCTGATAATTTTCTTATTTCTTCTCTTGAGTTCCAAAACCCAAGTGATGGAGGTGAAGTTTTAAGAATTGGTGCTGAATACAGTTTTCAAAAGATGGCATTTCTCCGCGCAG
>CBDUZN010000186.1:0-4068 GCA_965371715.1 uncultured bacterium
AAATCATGCAACTGATAAAGTACTAGATTACTTTTTTCTGTTATCAAAAATCATCTAAACCTATTATACATCCATAATCTTTCTTATGTAATAATTTATTTACAGATTTAATATCAAATTCTTCTGGTAAAAATTCATCTCCCATCCATGTCTTTTTTTCTTCATATTCTGGATGATCTGGATTTTTCAATATTTCTAATAATTCTTCATATCCTCTCGATCCGCCACAATCATCTGGAGGAGCACTTCTCTTTCCATCTATACATACAGGATAGTATTGTTTTAGTTTTTGCTCTAATATTTCCTCTAATGTTATTTTATGTTTCCAGTTATCTCCAAAATCATAAAAATAAACAATATTTTCATTGATTTCGTTTAAAATCTTATTCAATCTAATATTTGAATAATCAATTGTATTAAGGGTATCTTCTTCATCTATTTCACCGTAAATCTTTTTACCCACACAAAATTCATGCAGATGTGTATTTGTCCATTCCATTACCGTTTGAATAATTTTATGCAAATCTGGCAACAATACATCAGAATTAACAAGAATTCTTCTCCAAATAGGTGGTTGAATGTTTACTAAATGAATTTTAATCTTATAAATAGATTTTTTATTTTTCATTTTAATTCCTTTTCACAGTGTTATAATACTATTATTACATATTATTTTTCTAATATAATATGCTATTTATCACTTTATTTATCAGTTGCATGATTTCTCAATTGAGAAATCGTGCAACTGATAAATTATTTTCTACTAAATGTTTTTTCTGCATATTTTATTAAATTTATTATATTACTTTTTTTTAATCTGTAAAATACATATTTATTGCTTGTAACATATCGGACAATATCCAAATCCCTTAAGATTTTCAAATGCTTTGATATTGTAGATTTATCTTTCCTAAGATTGTCTGCTATTTCACTTGTGCACATTTCACCTTTTTTAAGCAGCTTCACTATCTTAAAGCGAGTTGGACAACCCAATGCTTTAAAAATACTTATAACTCTTTTTTCGGTTTCTTTCATAATTTAATTCCTCTTTGCAAAAATATCATTTCTTTCTCCTCCTACTCATAATTAAATATTCCTTAATATTCTTTAATCAAATATTTATAATTTTGAAAAAACCCTTTTTGCTTTTTTTCATCTATTGCTCCCAATTTATTCAGCATTCTTCTTTTTTCTTCACCAGCGTACAAGCGTACCAAATACCAATCATTTTTGCTATTAATAGAATAGCAAAAGTATTATTTCCTGTCAAATGATTTATCATACTCTGGTATTTATCAAGAAAGAAATCAATACAATTATTACAGAAAGAAAGAAAAATAAGGATGGATTCCAGCATATTCTTCAAATTACTAATGCTTAATATATTTCTCAGATTATTCATTCGTAATTTATTCCTCAGATTATTCGGAATAAACCTTCGCTGGAATGACACTCAGATATTATAAAAGAAATGCCACAATCCTCTTCTTAAATAAACCATCAATATAATTATAGAATTTTGTTAAATATTCTTTATACAATTTTTCATTATAATCCAGTGTTACCTTTTCACTATTTATCATAGAACCATTCTTAAAACGGGTAACAAAGGTTGAATAAAGAAAATATACAAGAACCCAATCCCTTGTTTTAAAATAATCCCATGTGAAATCAGGAGTATCAATAGAAAAATTCCTGCGATTCTTTAAAAATGCATAAATTGTAAGACCTGTTACAATAGTATTTATGGAAAAATCGCGTATTGCATGCCCATAATCACCTGCATATAATTCTCCAAGTCCCGGTATAAAATTGCTCCAAGCAATAGCAAATTGTGGATCTTTTAAACTTATAGTAATATATTGTTCCAAATCTTTTAATACAGAGTCAGGTAAAAATTCAGGAATAAAATATATTTTATCTTCCTTATTGATCATTTCTGCCATAAATTCCATACTGCTTAATAATGTGTCACTTTCCGGTATAAATGCTTTAAGTTCCATGATTGCATTATCATAATATGCATTTCTAAATAATAAATATGAATTTATCAATGATGCGTATTTTAAATCATCTTTTGTATTAACTTTAAAGGATGCTTTCCTATACATTTCATCAGCAATATTAATAAAATCCGACATTGCATATATTGCAGCAATGTTCAGATAGTATGAAGAAGAATCAGTTAAGTTATTGTTGAATGCATATTCTTTATATGCACCTACAGTTCTATAGTAATCCCCTTCATCAAGGAATTTTTGATATAATTCTTCAGAATGAATAATCAGTACTAAAAACAGAAAAATCACTATTAATAATTTCTTCATAATACATCCTCTCATGTGCAGGAAAATAGATTTTTGCACTATTATAAGCTCCATATAATTCACCAATATAAAAAATTCCTGTTAATGAAATTGCCCCATACATAAATGGCTTATTATCAATCACATAATAAAAATATGATGCAATAGCAGGAATCAGGATTGTAGATAATGAAAATACTCCATCACCTACTCTATCACAATAGAATCTGCCTGCACCTGGGATTATTGCTGAAAGCGCAATTGCAATCGCACTATTCTTTCTTTTTATTTTGTAGTAATCATTAAAAATTTCCTTTATTTCTTCATCCTCTGAGGGAAATTCTCCTTTCTTGAACTCTCCACTAAATAATTGCGATATATATTTAATATTTGTCTGTTTATCATTTGCTGCCTCAATATTAATTATAATATCAAATTTCTTTTGTAAAAACAGAGTAATGAAATAATTATTTGCTGCCTGTTCATTTCTATCCCTAATCTCATGAAAATACATCTCCGCAGTTCTGTAATCGCCTTTCTCTAAATAGCATACCCCTAAAAGATTTTTAATGTTTTGAGTGTCAGGATTCTCACTCATAAAATATATCTTTTTCAATTCTGTTATAGTCCTGTAATAATCATTCTCTTTAAATAAAAACTCTGCAAATTCATAATTCTCTGAAAATAATAGATTGGAGAGTATTATTATTATCAAGATTATTAATATTTTTTTCATATTATCTCCTTTAAGGATTATCAACAATTTTATAGCCCCGTGATTTTGTCAAAACATAATCATCATAATATAGATATAAATACTCTCTAACAGCGTGATTACATCTCTGAAGACGATCAATGCCCTTTAGAACTCCAAGAAGTCCATATTTCCTAATTGCCTTAAACATATAATTTGAGCAACTGGGAGAAAAGTTACAAACCTCTCCTTGAGCCGGTGAAATAAATTTTTGATATAATCTTATTAATGAAAGAAAAACAAGTTCACCACTATTTTCTTTTAGCGTTTTATCATAATGCTCATCATAATAAACTTCCAATGTATCATTAACATCAAAAGGTTTTTCAATATAAATTACTTCAGATTTTAGTATAATTCCTGATATCAGAAATAAAACAATCAATATTATTTTCTGGCAATGAAAATCCCGCTGCCATTTTATGCCCACCCCAGGAACTGAAATATTTCTCAAATTTCTTAAAAAAAGAAATCCAATTGAATTTAATAGTACTTCGCGCCTCTCCGGCATATGCATCTCCTTTTTTTCCAATTATCAAAACAGGTTTCTTTTCTGCTGCTGATATACGACCTGCTAGTAATCCCAAATATGTACTGTTAATATTATGGCTCAAATGAATAATCACTTTAGTATTTTTATTTATTTTCTTAATTTCCTTTTTATAAATTTTATCAAATGATAACATTTCACTTTCACTCTGATTCCTCATTTCTTGAATTATCTTTGAAGTTTTTTTCGAATTTTCCATATTATTTGTTAATATATTAACAATAGGATTAGTATTCCTTATTGTTTTTGACTGATGAAATATACTACACAAATCCATTCTATTATTTAAATAATTGCTTAATACAGGATAATATCGTTTAAGCAGGGAATATTCTCTTTCTAAATATTTATTGAATCCTGTTACTTTTACTTTATCGCAAACTGTTCCTATTCCGGCAAGCATAATGGATTTCTTATCACTAATCAATGCATCTGTATAAGCTTTTTTATTAGAGAAA
>CBDUZN010000187.1:0-4029 GCA_965371715.1 uncultured bacterium
TGTTATTATTTGATTTTCTTTTATTTTATTGTGACTTTAATAAACTCACGCTAGGAGGTTTAAATGAGGAAAGTATTATTAACTCTCCTTGCTCTCGTAATTTTAAGTTCATTACTAATGGCTGTTCCGGCAAGACCCGGATTCAGAATGTTTACACAGCCAGATGGAAGCAAAGTGCTTCTTGAACTTAAAGGTGATGAGCATTTCCACTTTGCCCGTACAGAGGAAGATCACTCTGTAATAAAAGATGCAGAGGGTTGGTGGACATTCGCACAGAAAATTGATGGACTTCTTCTTCCTACATTTTTTATTGTAGGAAAAGATGAAAGTCCATTTCCAGCAGGATTAAGACCGGATGTTAGTTCGGTTGCAAATCTTCCTGTTAATGAATTCAGACAGATTAACTGGAAAAATTTTGCTGATATTGATATTTACAGTAAAACCGGAAGAGATGATTCAGCGGTCTGTATTATTTTGGGAGCATTTGATGATTCAACATATTTTGGTACAACAAGACCTGCGAATTACAATGATAAATGGGATGTTGCAGCTGGATTTACATCAGCAGCCATACCCGGAGGAACTGCACATGACTCATTATACTGGGATTCGGTATTTTTCTCCGATAGCCCCGCATCATTCAAATCATACTATTCGGAATTATCATTTGGCACATGGAATTGTTATGGTCATGTATTTGGTCCTGTTTCATCAGGAAACACCTATGGTGAATATGGAGATGGAGCCGAACTTACATATATGCAGGATCTGGAAAATACATCAGGTGGAAGAATGCATCTGTATCCAGGCTCTTCTGCTGCTGATTATGATAATGATGGTGAAGTAACATATGATGATTTTGATGGAGATGGAGATGGTTATGTTGATCATTGGTGTGTTGTAAGATGCGGTGGTGAACAAGCATCAACAGGTGACCCTGCAGATATGTGGGCTTGCAAATATACAACCACAATTTCAACATCATGGTCTGCTACAATATTAAATCCTGTAAATGCAGGTGAATTAACACAACAGGATATAACCAAAAATCCAGCACTTGATACAATGTTTGTTCGTTCAAGAACAATGGGTATTGGTGTGCATGCGCATGAAAGTTTTCATGCATTTGGAGCACCTGACCTTTATGATTATGGATATACTTCTACAACAGCAGGTGATTGGTCATTAATGGATGGTGGTTCATGGACTGGTGATGGTGTGCAGAGTGGTTCAAGACCTGCTCATCCCGGTGGAATGCTTCAATATGATATTATTGGTGAGCCAGAACTATCAAGTCCTGATGGATTTTATTCACCAGGATGGATGCAGGAAATAAGTACAAATGGAAGATATCCTATTGTTGGTCTTGGATTACCTCCTTCATATGGCGGACCCAAACTATATCTTGCACAGAACTCAACTTTTGCATCTGCAGGAGAATGGTTCTTAATTGAGAACAGATGTAATTATGGTGTATTTGAGGGTAATTTACCGGAATTTGGTTTAATTATCTCACATTATGATGCATCTGAACAAAGTTCATTCTACTATAATGAAGGACCCGGAACAGAAACATATTATACATATTGGGTTGAACAGGAAGGATTTGATCCTGTTGTTCATGAAGATTTTCCCACTACAGAAATTTATAGAAATGTTGGAGCTGCAGCATATAGAGCAGGCGATGATAAAGAATTCACAAATCTAACATCTGCAGCAGCAAATCAAAATGGGTCAACAACTAATTTTGGTCCCTATATTATTTCAATATCAGCACCTGGTGATACAATGTGGTTTACATTAGCAAATGCAGCTGTACCGGCAGGCGCATCATTTGCATTTAAAACAATGACTGTATTAGACACAATCACAAATTTTGGTAATGATAATGGTGTTGCTAATGCGGATGAAATGTTTGACCTTATTATTGCACTTCAGAATGTTGGCGGAAATGCCAATACGGTAACAGGTATCTTAACAAGTACTGATGGTAAAGCAACTGTTTCTGATGCAAATGGTGCATGGGGTTCAATTAACACAAATGCAATTGTTGAAAATACTGGAGATGCATTTAGGGTGAAACTCAATCCCGGTTTTGATGCAGGAGAATATGTTAGATTCAATCTTGCTGTTAGTTCAAGTAATGGTAATAATAATATTGAAATTGGATTACTTATAAATAATGCAAATGTTGTTCAGCATTTCAATCTTGGTGATATTAGTGCTGATTTAATTGACCCATCAGGGCTTGATGTCATATATCATCCTGCATATGGATGGCTTATGTTTGCTTCAGGAACAGGTCTTGGCAATATATTCGGACAGACAGGAGCAAATAGATTATATATGTTTGATCTTGCAACAATGGGTGGAGATGTACTTGATTTCATGGGCGTTGTTGGTTCATCATATATAGTTGGACTTGACCATACTTCTAATTTAAATATATGGTATGCAAATGGTGATGAATGTTACGCCTTTGATATAACTGCTGGTCTTTCAGGTGCAGTAGAAGTTGGTCATATGACATGGCATAATACAGATTGGGGCGGCACTCCAATGAAAAGGGTAAGAGGCGTTACCTTTGACAACAATGATTCACTCTTTGCCTATTGGCAGGTTTATGAGCCATCATTTGTTGAATCATTATTTGGTGAAACCAAGAATCTTGATGGAATTGCTGAAAAATTTGCCGGATGGCCCCTAAATGATGGTGAAAGTTATGGCGGACATTGGAATAATGGTAGAGGTATTGAATGGGATGGAACATGTATATGGACAATAAATATCTATATTCCTACATTATATAGAAGAAATCCTGTCACATTTGAATATTTCTATAAAACACCAATACCATCGGTATTTGGTTCTTATCCTTCCTATGATATTGCATGGTCAGCAGAAGGTCCTACAGGTATTGATGATGTTACACCTTATAAACCGGGTAACAGATACTTTATGTGGACAGTAAATATGGATAATGCTGATGTCTATAAATTAGAATTAACATCTGCTGTCTTACCTACTGCTGTTGAACTTGATCTTGTTGAATCAACAACTGCCGGTACTCAAACAGATCTTTTATGGCATTCAAATATTGCACCAGAAATGGTAAGTCATTATATTGTTTACAGATCAGAGAATTCCAATTTCTATGCTTCCAGCGCTGATTCAATTGGTACAACAAGTGATACAACATATACGGACAACCCGCCAATCAGCAAAGCAGATGTTTTCTATTATTCAGTAAGAGCAGTTAATTATCATGGCTATTCGGAAAACACATCTTTTGATGTATTTGAAAGCGATTTCTCAACTGCTTCTAATACGATTAATATGAATGCTGTACAGATTGATAATAATGTTGTATTAAGCTGGAGACCTGAAAATATTGAAGGCATTAAATGGAATGTTCTGAGAAAGAGCAAAACCGATGCTGAATATAAAGCAATTGGTTCTATTAATATAAATAAGGAAGCACTTGTTAATGAATTTAAGTTCGTAGATGAGTCCATTACAAATAATGGAATCTATAATTATAAACTTGAACTTATAACAAGTACTGGTAATAAAATACAGTTTAATGAAATCTCATTCAAGTATTTCAATGAACTCGTATTTGGTATTAAACCTATTAATCAGAATCCTATTAAGGGAGATATTGTCCTTAATTATGGTATTGATAGAGATGGAGACATTTCACTCAATATTTATAATATAACAGGAGCTCTTGTCTCATCACCTGTTAAAGGCAATGCAAATACCGGAATGTATTCAATCAGAATTAATACTTCTGATATACCTGCCGGAACATATTTTGCAATCCTTAAACAGGGTGACAAAGAATCCAAACAGAGGATTATGCTTTTCAAGTAATTGAATAGTAATTCTCCAAATATAAAAGAGGGCTCATTTGAGCCCTCTTTTATTATAAAGGGACGGTGGGGTGATTTGTTCACAAAAAAAAAAAATTTTGATTTTAAAATTAAATTTTTTTGAAAATATAAAAAAGGCCCAAAAAAAATTAAT
>CBDUZN010000188.1:0-3995 GCA_965371715.1 uncultured bacterium
ATAATGTGTCTGAGAATGTCCCCCCTGATGGTACTAATATAATACTGTCACCATCAAGTAATGCTGCATTATATGTATTCTGCTGCATCTGATTGTTTTTATTCTGATACCATGAGCAATTACTAGCACCAAGCGGTGTAAATACAGTGAATGTTCTTTGAGCAGTATAACCACCCCAATATCCGCTTCCAGATGGGTCAGATGCTTTTACCTTCCAAAAATATGTTACATCATCAGTTAAATCAGATGGAAATGTGAAATCAACCGTATCTCCACTTAGATATGAAGCAGTTGTAAAACTATCGGGATTGCTAAAACTATAATTATCATCAATTAATATTCTATATACAATATCATCTGCCTCAAGATCTGTTGAAACAAATTTAAGTATTGGTCTTATAATAGGCACCCTTGCACAATCAAATAAAGAAATAATAGATGGTTGAGTTGGCGCACCTCCTACAACATCAGCATCACCAATATATGGAATATAATTTTCCTTAGATGCCGATATCATTACTTCATTTAGGTTGCCATCTAAAAATTGAACATTATTAAATGTAATCTGACCAGATGCATTTGTTAAACCCCTCCTATAAGCTGTATCTGCTCCTGTTGTGTCCCAGACCGTTACTATTGCATTTACAATAAGAGCACTATTCTCATCACTTACTGTAATAGATATATCATTCATACCAACAACAAATGTTGCATTATGTGCAGCAAATAATGTATCCGGCACTTTTGTCCACATTCTAATTGCGGGATCCCCCACTTCATTCATTAAGTATTGTTCAAGTTCAAAATATGTAGCTGAACCTGAATATGTCTCCATATAATTCTTACCATAAACAGATATTACCTGAAACTCTGTTGTTGCCGATGCACCTGTTATTGCATGTGAAATACCAAGCGCCATTGAATCATTATAAAATGATAATGATACATTAGTTGCTCCAAAATATCCTGTTATACCCTTGCCTGTCATATTACACATAAGTTCACCCATGCTTTCAGAATTGGGATATGTAAAATTGGCAGCCAAACAGGTAGGAGCAAACATAAAGCCCATTCCCATTGATTCTGTTGACATACCAGGGACATCATTTCTTAGGAACATATTATCATAACCGTAATCTGCTCCACCATAGAATCCAAATCCAGCCCCTTCATCTCCATGTCCTCTAAAAACCATTACATTATGTCCTTCATCTATTGAATCAATAACATGAGCACCCATTACGCCATTTGCAAAATTACATTCAAGTAATGTATCAAGATCATCAAAATCACCATTTGCTTCAAGATTAAGACCAAATTGCCTTGCTGTTAAATGGAATATTCTACCTACTTCTATATCTCCTATACAAAAATATGATGTAAACCATGAACCTACAGGTGGATTACTCTCATATTCAATTACTTTATCTATCCATACACCTAATTCACTACTATCCCTTGCCGGAATTCTTGATATGAAAAGATCAGAATACCAATCAGCATCAGATGGCTGCAAAGAATAATAATGGTCATTCCTTGTATCGCCTTCAATTCCGTATGAGTAGCCAGTACATGCAAATAGATGTGATTCAATATGATTTGCTACTTCATTCTCTTCGCCTTCTCCTACAAGAAGAACAAATTCAGGAGGTGATGCCCAATTTTCATAGCACCATTTAATTGTATCATTAAGTGCTGCTACTGAAATAGATGGCTGTATCTGTTTTATTACCGGAGTATATCCTAATTTTGCTTTCCATGCAGCAAGTTCTTTTATTTTAGCAGTCATTTCATCTGAAACAACTAATATTAGATAATCACCTTCACTAAAAAATGTATTATCATCAAAATCCTTGAAATCACCTTTAATCATACTAGTATTGGGTTTACTATCCTTAACCCATTTCCAGTTCCATAACATTTGTTCATATATGGGAATCCACCTTTCAGATACTGGAATTGTTTTTTGCATCTCATTTTCACCAATCCCTTCATAAGTGATTATAATATCACAATCGGTAATAATTTCTGCTACGCCTGTTACGGGATTATACTGTAATGGATAAAAATAAAATGTTGCTATTCGAAAACTTCTTATACTGCCTGTATTCATAATCTCAGATATTTTTCCCGGATAAAATGCATCCTTTGAATAAAACTCATCATCCTTTACCCACTCCTTTTCAAAATCCTTAACTTCAAACTGAGGACCCTGTGTTGGTTGAATATTATATTTACCCGGTACAGTAACTGTTTTTACATTTTTTACAGTAATTTTAACATCACCCCTATCTGGAATTGCAATAATTCTTCTATAATAAGGGATCTGTGGTTTTCCTATCTCTTCTGAATATAATTGCGCATTCTTTAATTTTAGAATATCATATTCATTCTCTCCCTTTTCAAGTATTAATTGATTAAGTTCAAGATGAATTTCGGTCTCTATATTATTGTGAGTAATTACCTCAATTCCGGAATTATTGTTTGATTTTCCGAAATCTATAATTTGTTCAGCTGTTAGGCTTACTATAATTATTAAGAAAATAAAAAAAATTAAAGATTTTTTCATAAGAATACCTCCATTGTTTTATTTTATATACGCAATAATTATACCAAAATAATTTTTCTAAATCAAGCAATAAAGACATTTAGAATATCAATATATCCATTATTTAAATCAAATCGGAATTTTCTGCACATTTTATAAATATTATTGTAATATTTGCATTTATTCTGTAATATTTGATAAATAACAATAATATTGACCTATATATTATTTTCGATATACTTAATCTATGAAAACTATTTCGAAAAACGATTTACACAGATTTATTAAAACAGTATTTTTAAAATGCGGTTCCCCTGAAAATGATGCAAAAATTATTGCTGATGTGCTTATTGATGCCGATTTAAAGGGTATTGATTCACATGGTGTTTCCCGTCTGAAACGAATATACTATGACAGAATAAAAAACGGTACTGTAAATCCTATAACAAAAATAGATATCTTAAAGGATAGTGTATCCACTTGTCTTATTGATGGAAATAATGGCATGGGTCATGTGATATCATTTAAAGCAATGGAAATTGCAATAAACAAAGCTAAAAAGACAGGAACAGCAACGGTAGCGGTTAAGAACTCATCACATTATGGCATTGCCGGTTACTATACCGATTATGCTGCTAATAATAATATGATATGTATAACAGGGACAAATGCCAGACCATCAGTTGCTCCTGTTCATGGCACTAATGGTATGCTTGGTACAAATCCACTCACAATAGGTATTCCAACTAATGAAGCATTCAATTTTAATATTGATTGCGCTACATCTGTTACACAAAGGGGAAAGATTGAACTTTATGCTCGAGAAAATAAAGCATTACCGGATAATTGGGTTAAAGATAATTCAGGCATACCGGTAATAGATTCCAATAAAGCATTAGACATGTTGAAACAAGGTATTGCATCATTTATACCTTTGGGTGGAATAACTGAAGAAACAGGTGGTCATAAGGGTTATGGATATTCCATTGCTATTGAAATTCTTTCTGCAGCACTTCAAAATGGTCCATATCTTAAAATGCTGAATGGAATTGATGAAAATGGCAATAATATTCCATATCTTTTGGGACACTTTTTTATTGTAATAGACCCATCACACTTTATTGATATTAAACTTTTCAAACAAATAGCAGGAAATATTCTTACATCATTAAGAAATTCAAAAAGAAAATCAAATGAACAACAGATATTTACACCCGGCGAAAAAGAATATATCTCAAAATTAAATCGTATTAAAAATGGAATTCCCATTACTGATAATCTGTTAAAGGAAATGCGTCAAATATATGATGAGTTATCATTAACGGGTTTTGATGAAATTTTTATTTGATCCTTGCTTGAATTAATTGAAGGTTTTAGTAAATGAATAATTTTAAAAAAAAAGGATGTGAAGATGTCTGAAAAAATATGCGTTATAGGAACAGGTTAT
>CBDUZN010000189.1:0-3978 GCA_965371715.1 uncultured bacterium
TTCTCCGGCTTCAAATCCCTATGTATTATTCCCTTTGAATGACAGAAATTAAGTGCATTCACTGTCTCTTTCACTATCTGCTTGAGCCTGTTCATATCTTTAATCGGTATATATTTATATTTACCATCCGTTTTGACATCTAATAAAGTCCCTCCCTCGGCATATTCCATTATCTCAAAAAACCTTTCATTATGATAGCCGTAGTCAATAAGGTCAACTGTATCATCATGATGTAAGCCCTTTAACTGTATTAAAATACTGTCTTTGGGTTGAAAATTGGGATAATAGTATTTGAAAACATATTTTTTATCTTCCTTCTCAACTAAAAATATCTCTGCTTCACCTGTGGATTTTGATATAGTTTTCAACATCTTATACTTCTTATCATTCAGTATCAGTTCACTACCCGCTTCACTTGATACGCCGGATGATATTATTTGTGTTTTTGGTGCAGTAGGTCCGGAAGGTGTAACTCCTGCTGAAACTACAGGTTTCTCAACATGCTTGGTACCACCGTCTGATTTTGAAACTCCTGATGATAAATTTGAGCCATCAACTCGCTTAGTTCCACCTTTGTCAGAATCAACACCTGATAAGATTATTTCATCATCAGCACGATTTGTCTTCTTATCTTTATCTTCCATATCTTCCTCCTAAAATTTTATATATTTTCATATTACCCAATGACCACCTTGAGATGGGTCTCCACATTGCTCAGGACCAGTCGAATGTAATGTTCCATAAGCATTACATAACCAGCCCCTTACATTTTTTGGCCTGTGTGTATTGAAATATCTTCTTGCCTTCTGATTATCCGAAAATGTCTTTGTTGACATTTTATTTAATTCTGCTTCTAATTTTTCTAATCTCTTCTTTTCTGCTTCTTCTCGTTTCTTTACCTCTTTATCTGCTTTATTACCTAAATCACTAATACTTTCCTTTTGTTTATCTGAAAACAGAGGAGTAAAGGTTTTCTTTTTTCTCTTCTGTTCCACCTTTTCCGTATATGCTTTCATTTTAAGCAACTCCTCATCCTGAGATGTTACTTTTTTTGTTTTTTCTATCTCAACGCTCTCAAGCAATTTAAAAAATTCTTTCTCATCAGGATCATTTTTTACCTCTTCCACCATTTTTATTGCTGATTCTGTTAATGGAATATTACAATGTTTACAAAAGTCAAAATAACTTAATTGACCACATTGTGTGCATACTATACCTGCAACAGGATTTCCGCATTCAGCACAATATGCTGCTCCCTCTTCAAGTTCTGCATAACAAAATTTACATTTTCCCTCTAATAACCATTCGCCACAAACTTCGCATATATCTGCATTTGGAGACACAATCTTTGCTCCACAGTTTGGACAGTGCTTTTCTCCCTCAAAATTATACCCGCACTCTTCGCAAAATCTTGCATCAAATTCATTTATCATATGACACTGCGGACATTCCTTACCTTCATCCTCTTTCGAAATCTCTTTCTTTCTTAACTTTTTCTTTTCTTCTTCTCTCTTTATATCTTCATAGTCCATAGAATACTCCTCTAATCTATAAACTAACTTGTACGATTCTTACCTGTATTCATATAACTGTATGTATCATAATAAATACAGGCAAATTAATTTAATTAATATTTAATATAATAGCACATAAACAAAAAAAAGTCAATAAAAAAATGCAGGAAAAGAACCTAAATTACCAAAATCCGGTAACTTTAGTTGTCGCCAACCGGTAATTCTAATTGTCGCTAATCATTTCGCTAATCAGTGTACTTATATAAATAGTAATAGAATGAAAATAATTAATGTTTCGGATAATATAGTTTCATATAGGGTCATGAAGATTTTCCCTTTTAGTACTAACCTCCAATACCCAAATTTTATTTGACTTTCCTAACAAAAGTGCAGGAAAGATATCTTAGACATTGAATAATTGTTTACTACATCCTTAAACATAGTAAATCTTTCTCTAAATGTATTTGCAGGACGAAAACCGATATTGTTGTTTCTGTTAGACGGACTGTTGTTGTTGCGATTTGCACAAGAGCAGTTGTTGGCATTGTTGTTCCAGCTGCCGCCACGATTGACACGGTTTGAGCCCAATTAGATACCTCCCCCATTTTTTATCATTTTTAATCTTAAATTATATGTATCTGCAAACCTTAGAAAACTATAGATACTATTTAAACTCTGAATATATTTCTTTTCACTTATTTTACTATTTAAAAATTGATACCTTCTTAAATTTATCTTTTTTACTATTCTATTCACATTTTCCTTTTTTATTCTTATATTATTCGGAAATATTCTCATACCCAAAAAGGGAAGCCCATTCAATCTTGTATTAATAAAGGTTGCTTTTTCTTTTAATCCCAATTTAAGATTTTTCCTCAAATAATTATTAATTATAAATAGTATTTCTTTCAATTTTTCTTTATCGTTTTCAAAGAATACAAAATCGTCCATATATCTTATATAATATCGTATCTTCAAATCTTCTTTTACAAAATGGTCCAATTTATCCAGATAAATATTTGCAAAAAATTGAGAGGTAAGATTTCCGATCGGCAACCCCTTATTCAAATTTCTTTCCTTACTGATATCATTGTTTTGTAAGATAATACCGATAAGATCCATTATTTTTTTATCTTTTATCTTTCTTTCTATCAAATAAATTAAGATAGAATGATCAATATTTTGAAAATACTTTTTTATATCGGATTTTAAATAAAAATATTTATTTTTTAAATAATTTTGTGCCTGTTTTATTGCCTTCTGTGTACCTTTATTTTTTCTCGTAGCATAAGAATGAAAAATAAATCTCTTATCAAATACGGGTTCCAAAACATTGATAAGGGCATGATGTACAACCCTATCTCTAAAACCTGCAACGCTTATTTCCCTTTCTTTTGGTTCATATATCATAAAATATCTGTATCTTTCGGGTTTGTAAGTGCCGTTTTTCAGTTCATCCCTCAATTTTATAATTTCCTTTTCATAATTAAAATGGAAATATGATGAAGAATATTTTTTACTACTGCCTTTCATTGCCTTTTTAAAAGCAAAATATAAATTTCCAAAAGAAATAAGTTTATCAAAAATATTATTTACTCTTTTCAACTGTCTTCTTCCAACCTCCTACCATACTTCCTATCTCATTTATTTCATCTGATAAATATTCATATTGCTTTAATGATAGGTACTTTCTATCCTTACTTATTCGTATATATATCCGAAGCTTTTCCATATATAGGTTTATATCGTCCAATATATGGGATTTGTTCTTGCTATATATGCTGTCAATTATAGATTCCATAATGTCAAAACTCAAATTGATTATTCTATCAGATATGGTAAATCTTACATTTTTAGGATATTTTTCTACCTTATCAATAATATAATTCAGGATTTTATACCATTTAGTAAAAATAGGATAATCCTCTTTCATTTTTTCTTAAAATAATTTTTTATTATTTTCACTATATCCTTACCATATTTTTCTATTTTTTTACTTCCAAATCCTCTTATATTCTTTAATTTTTCAAGTGTTTCAGGTACTTCTAAAACTATGCTTTTAAATTCTTTATTGGTAGCAATTAAAAATACAGGGATTCCTTCTTTATCTGCTTTTTCTTTTCTCCATTTTCGTAATATTTGAAAAAGAATATTTTGCCATTCATTTAAACCTTCTTCTTTATTTCCTTTGCTTTCTTCCGGAAGTATCTCGTCATATTCAATAAAGACTGTCCAATATACATTGTCATTATTTGTAAAGAATTCTTTCTCAATATTTATTATTTTTTTTCTCATAATAAATTTATTTATTTGTTCATCATCAAATATCTCTTTTTTCTTTTCAAATTTTATCGCAAATATTCTAATCATTGTGGATTCTTCGGTCGTTCCGCTCACTCAGAATGAAAGGAAATATAGTGTTAATAATGTCAGAAAAAAATCGTGAGAGGGGCTATTGTTTTTA
>CBDUZN010000190.1:0-3956 GCA_965371715.1 uncultured bacterium
ATTTTTGGATAATAATTACCTAAATTGAATATTAAAGGACCATAATCTCTATCTTGTGTATAATTCCCAACATCAGGTAATACTTGCTTGATTACCCATTCCCTGCTTATCAGTATTATTGGAATTAACAATAGTACCATAATGACTATTATTAACTTCTTCATTTTATTAAAGGAGGACATAAGTCCCCCTTTCTTTTCTTTTTCCATCTTCTACTTCAGATTGATCAGTTTGCCTGTATAATTATTATTATCTGTCTCTATCTTGATGAAATAAACACCCTTGCTTAATTCATTATTGTGTTTATCTGTTTTCTGGATGTTTAATTCGTTCTTTCCCTTTATCAGTTCCTTTGTTATACAATTCACCTCTCTGCCCATTATGTCATATATTCCAATTTTAACAACTGAATTATTGGGAACATTTACCTCTAATTGATAATTGCCTGTTTTTATGCCTTTATTCACTACTGAGAATGGTGTTATGTTTTCAGATGGCTTGAATGGTTTTAACATTGTATTTGCTGTTCCTATTGTTTCTTCCTCTGCTTTCTCATCATACTCATATAGTTTTATATCAATTGTTCTATTGGGATTGCCCTTTACTCTGTCTAATGATACAATTAATTCATTATCAAGTATATATGCAGTTGAGACATGTACTGTGATTTCACTCTCTTTTTCATAGATAACTGCTTCTTCCTGTCCATCAATTAGTAATACATAAGGCGTATTCTTATTATTATTTGTTGTCTTTACTATAAGTTCATAATATCTATTCTCATCAAATCCCTTGACTGTTGAACTAAGTCGCTCTATTGGTCTTTGACTTGCTTGTACATAATCCTCTAATGGTGAATTAAATACATCCTCTATTGTATCCATTAATACCATATCAAATAGTGGTTGTATTAAGTCATTTGTTGTAAAGATCTCCTTTCCTGTTTTTATTTTGTATATATCTCCATCTTTTTCAGTAAACATATAATATACTGTGTGTTCTGTTATAAATGGTCTTACCAATCTTGTTTTTACTTCAAAATCAGGATAAGATATATCCTGTCCGGATGAAGTTAGATTTATCTTTTTACTGTAATTATCCTTATAATACCATATATTTACGGCATTATTATCTTCTACAAAACTGATATATGAACTTCTCTTCACTTTGGGATACTTTTTATCTGTTTCCGTATTGTCTCCAAAGAATCTGCTATTATCAAGAGATATTCTATACTCATCCGTTCCTGTAGCAATTTCTTCTTCCCATACAAGTGATACCTTATCTCCATAAGCATCAATATGAGGATTGATTGATTTAATGTTTTCTGAAAAGGATTTTCTTTCAGGGTCAATCCATTCCGCTTTCCAACTATTATACCATTTCAAACATATTTCAGAGTTTTTATCCTCAAAGGCAATTATTCTGTCATTAAGATTTGATAGGTAATTAAATTTTAATGCTATTGAAGGATTATGTCCCGGGATAACAAGATATGATGGATCATTTCCTGCAATTTCTCCAATAGGTTTCAAGATAACTTTAACAATTGCATTTTCAGGATCATCATAAGCAAATTTTGCATGAATTAAATAGGGATCAGGTGTACCTTCATCAATATATTTTATACCTGATGAATGTAATCTATTTGTTATATTGTCATTCCACATACTGCCCGGCTCTACCCACATTGATCCATTGCTTACTGTTACAGGGCTGGGCAATGTTGCATTATCATATATATAACCAACACTATTATCATAAAATATTCCATCTATTGGTTCTCCTGTTGCTGTTTTGGTTATTGTTATTGATGGATTCTGTCCATACGCCTTATCCCATACATACCACCATTCACCTTCATTATCACTATAGCCCTCTATTACTCTGTTTATTCGTGTTGGTACAAATGGATCGGGATACGGATTATATTGATAATAGGTTAACAATAGTTCTCCTGTATCAGTATTTCTTATTATATTATTCCCATTATTGGAACCTGTTGCATTCTCTGAATATGACCACATATATGGCTTTGATTCTTTAACTGTTTCTCTGTAACCATCCTTATCTACAATCACTGCCAAATCCTTTGTATTTTCTGCATAGATATTGAAACTCACTTTGCCATCTGTTCCTGTATATCCCTCTTCATATATATATCCAAAATCACTGGGATCACTCATTGAATTTGTTAAAATAACATGTGCATTCGTTAATGGATAAATAATTTCTTCTTCATATACAAACACTTCATAATTAAAATATGTTAGTACAGGAACATCTTCAGGACAATCCACTTCCAGTACCTTTGGAACTGTAATTGTATCTGCTTCCGCTAATACCTCAATAATGTCTTTTCTCAGCATAATTGCTTCAATTATCAGTGTATTTGTTTCTTTTGGTGGTTCAGGAAATAATTCACCATATATACTGTCTCCCTCTGATAATATATATTTTTCTTCATAATAATATAAATTTATATCAGATGGGTCATATATCCTTATAATCACTGTATCCTGCTTTAAATTATAATTAACTAAACTCTTTATTGAAATATCAATTGCCATTTCACCAGGATATGGATATACAAATGTATATCCAACATCTAATGGATTATATAAATGCTTGAAATACCTCAAATCAGTACAAGATGGATTCAGATTATGGATAACTTCATAAACAAGTGGATTTATGATTGATAATTCCAAATATCTATACATAACCGCTTTTGCAAAAGTATAATTATCTGTTTTAATATAAATATCATTTGGATGATATCCATCCACAAATTTATAAAAGAAAAATCCATTATGTAGTGTGTCTACTTTTAATGTATCATCTACTATGGTTTTTAATAATGTATTTGTAAATCTGTTCATATCTATACTATCAAATACATTATCCCCAATTAATTTATATGCTTCTGTTATTGTATTAACTGAGAATCCGCCATGAGATATATCATCTCCTCCATTTGGAACATAATCATCAGGATATGACCAATAATAACAGTCCTTTTCAACATCAAGAAAAAGATTGGATTGAAAGTGTTTAAATGCCCCAGTCATTTTGTCTAAATACTCTTCTTTACCTGTTGCTGCATATAAATATAATGCTCCTCTTGACGGAGATATTACTTTATTATTAGGAATCATTGAATCATAATGACTATATGGATATTGCGGATAAAATATATCCGCATACTCTGTACCTGATAAATCATCCTGAAACCATAACCATCTTCCTGTTTCTCCTTCTTCATAAAATACATTATTATACTCTGCAAAACTTTCTTCACATAGTGTAATTAATGAGTCCCTTGTAAAATATGGATTAACAATATTCCATTTATCTAATGAATCAATTGTAAATACAAAATGTATAATAGATGCTATTACATGTCCAGTATGGGATGCATATGCATAATTGAAATATTCCTGTTTTAATATTGGGTCTTCACAGTATGAATATGGGTATAACCAAACTCCATTACTTATTTCTACAGAGTCAGTTATGTCTCCATCATAAGATATTCCATCAATTTTTATTCTTGAATATCTTGGAGAACTCCATGTTTTTAAGGTACATGGTTTTAAATCATTTCTATAATAACTTATTCTTTTCTTAATATCATCCCTTTCATTGATAATATATTGTATTATACCAATATTCGCTGTTAGAAGTGTTTCATTATATGAATAAAGCATACTGATATTATTTTTGTAAATCACAGGACATTTTGTATATACAAAATGTGGAGGATAATCTGCCCACAAAAATATAAAACTTACTAAAATAGAAAATAAAACCAATAAAATTGTAATAGATTTTTTCATAAAAACCTCCTGATAATATTTAATAAAAACTTATATCTTTTTTACATTTGTTAAAGATTAGTCGTATGTCAGCTATTATCATATACAAGCAATTGCACTTCTCCATTACTTCATTAT
>CBDUZN010000191.1:0-3914 GCA_965371715.1 uncultured bacterium
ATATATATTACTCTTTTTTTGACTTTTTTCAATAAAAATCTTTATTATTGTCGTTGCGAGCGAAGCAATGTGGTTGAAAATTTGCCGTGTTGTAAACTCGCCCCACCTCGGCGGGTCTAAGGATGCGGTGATGCGAACAATCTCTTTACCCATTTGCATATGTCATTCCAAACTTGATTTGGAATCCAGTATTTTTATTTTTCTTTTCCTGTTTTTATAAAACATATTTACATTAATTAATCCTATGCTATATTTATCTAATGAAATATAAATATTTATTTGGACCAGTACCATCAAGGCGATTAGGTGTTTCATTAGGAATTGATCTAATTCCATATAAAACATGTACATTTGACTGTATCTATTGTGAATGTGGGAAAACCACCAATAAAACATTAACAAGAAAAGAATACATACCCACAAAAGATGTTATTAATGAAATGAAAACATATCTTAATGAAAATCCAAGCCCTGAATATATTACATTCTCCGGTTCAGGAGAACCACTACTCCATTTAGGAATAAGAAAAATGTCCGATTTTCTAAAATCAACATATCCTCATCTCAAAACAGCCCTTATTACAAATTCTGCAATGCTTACAGATAAGAAGATAAGAGATGCAGTTTCTGATATTGATTTAATTCTTCCATCACTTGATTCGGCAATGGAAAGCACATTTAAATTAATTGATAGACCTGTTAAAGAACTTAATGTTTCATCAATTATTAATGGTCTTGTCTCTTTAAGAAAGGAGTATAAAGGAAAAATCTGGCTGGAAGTGTTTATTATTAAAGATATAAATGACAACAAAAATGAAATTGATGCATTAAAAAAGGCAATTAATCTGATAAAGCCGGATAAGGTGCAACTCAATACATTGGATAGACCTGGCACCAACAGTAACATTATTCCTGCCTCAAAAGCATTACTTGAATCAATAAAAACAGAGATTGATTATAAAGATACTGAAATTATTTCCAAATACAAATCAAGAAAAGAAATCCTTTCATATAGAAAAGATATTGAACAAACAATACTTGATACTGTTTCAAGACGACCCTGCACACTTGATGATTTATCTGAAATACTTGGATTAAACATGCTTGAACTCAATAAATATATTGATGTTTTAATAAAGGAAAAATCATTAATTGCCGAAGCAAAAGAAAGGGGCGTTTTTCTCAGAACTCCAAGATAACTATTTTCTTGCCTTCATTAATAATACAATTGAAAGAATAAAAAAGAAAGAATTTGGTATAAGCATTGCCATTAATGAGCTCATATAACCATTTGCCCCGGATGACCTGAATCCCTGCAAAATACCCCAATATAGAAAACTGAGAAGGATACTCATTGAGAGTCCAAATAGTATTCCCCTTGTTTTTATCCCTATCACAAATGCAGAACCAATAATAATAATGATTAGCGTAATAAATATATAACTGTATCTATATATGATTTCTGTTGATTGCTTTTTATAATCATAACCCGATTCCCGTATTGTTCTAATGTTTTTCATTAATGATAAACTGGAATAAATATCAATGTTTTCTCTGTCAATAAGAATATCCGATGGCTTGATTTTTAATTCATCAAATATACCTGATGTTAATAATGTTTTTTGTGGTCCATTTTCAGTATATTTAATTTTAATTCCTTCTTTAATATGCCACTGATTATTGTTCCAATATATTTCTTTTGCTTCAATTTTTTCAATCAATCTATTATCTTCATTAAATGTGAATAAATTAACCATTTTTAATGAATGTTCCTTTGATGAATACATTGATGCATTTATAATAGTTGTCTTATCCTGAATAATATTAATATTTCTCGCAAATTCAATTTCAAATTTCTTTTTATTTTTTATTTCTCTATTAAGCTTATTTGCTTTAACAACAATTGTTTCATTAAAGAAAAAAAGTCCTATTGATAGAATGAGAATGAGAATATAAACAGGGATTAGAAACCTATAAGCAGATATCCCCGTTGCCTTTACAGCCATGAATTCATTGTTCCGCACCATTACCCCAATACTATAAAATAATGCAATAATAGAACCAACAGGAAATAGAAGCATAATAAGAGTCGGGATCTGAGTAAGATAAATATTAATAATCTCCGCACTACTTCTCCCTGATTCAATATAACCGGACATATTGTCTGTCATATCAACAATGATAAATATAAATACAAAAACCGCTGTTCCGGCAATTAAGGCAATAAGAAATCTGGATATAATATATTTATCAAGAATCTTCATTTTTATTCCTGCCAATTGATTTTATTTTATTGAATATTTTGGGTGGCATTCTCAATAATGTAAAATAGAACATTAAAAACCCAAATACCAATGTAATTAGATTAGGAATCCACATTGTAATATATGGACTAACAAGCCCCTTATCTGAGAATTGTTCGCCAAGCACAAGAATAATATAATATATAACAAAGAGCATTGTTGAAATTCCAAATCCCACACCCATTCCGCTTTTTCTAAGAGAAATTCCTATTACTGATCCCAAAAGGATAAAACCATATACTCCAAATGCAATTGAAAACTTTTTATTTATTTCAACAAGATATCTATATATGCGTCTCTTTGTTCTCTGTTTTTGATAAACATTATCAGATTCCTGAGAACGATCTTTTGCTTTCTGAATTTCATTTAAAAGCATTATTGTTGTCATTTCTCTGTCGCCTCTACCGGTCGTACTTTCCTTAATATCTTCTTCTAATTGTAATCCAAACACCATTGATTGAAATTTAATTATATCTGTTTTATTTCCTTCTTTTTCAATTATTTGTCCCTCATTTAACAGAACATAACTTTTGCCTTTATTTTCTCCGAGAAAATTTCCAGAGGGAGCTGTTATGGTTCTATCCTTTTCAAAGATTCTTACATTATTAAATGTTCCATCTTTATCAATATGCTCAAAGTAGAATTTCGAATCACTATCATAAGATTTTTTTACAATACCTTGTTCAATATTAACAGATGGTTTCATTCGTGAAATACCACTTATCATTATTTTAACCCTGTGATTTGCATCAGGAACAATAAAATCAGCAAAAACCAATGCAATTATAAAAAGAATACTACTGAAAATAAGCATTTTTATTACAAGACCACCTGCATTTAAGCCACATGCATTCATTGCAGTAATTTCAAAATCATTACTCATCCTGCCAAAAGTCATTATTGATGCAACAAGTACAGACATGGGAATTGTAAGAAAAATTATAAATGGTAATGTATTGATAAATAATTCTCCAACAATTCTTATATCCACTCCTTTGCCTATTAATAGATTTACTAATTCAAAAATTCTATTAACAATAAGAACAAATATTAGAATTCCCTGACATATAAAATATTGAGGAATAAATTCCTTTATAATCATTTTATCAAATATTTTCATAATATAAATATATAGAATTATATTGACTTGTAAAGAGATTTCTATCTATTTGTATAAAGGCAAATACTCCTATTTGTATGGATAAGATTTGATCTGCCCATAATAATAATGTTTTTTATGTTATATTCCCGGAAAACAGTGAAGAATGGTTAAAAAAGACAGTTTTTCACGATTATGTTGACAATACCGTGAAAACAACTATGTTACATTCAATTATTTTTTAAAGCATAATTGCTTACTCATTGTTCTCTTATTTAATTTTTATAATTTCCCAATAACCACTTTTATCTTTTGTTGCTTTTTTCTGGGTAGTTTTCTGGGTAGTTTTTTTAAATACTACTAAAAATCCATTAGCAATTTCATTGAATTCAAATCTAATATTTGGATGTTTTTCCAATTCCTTTGCAATTCTAATAAAACCTGTTCCATATTTTAAATATAATCAATAAAAAGGATTGCTGGGAGATTGTTCTCAATGGTGAATTTATTGC
>CBDUZN010000192.1:0-3894 GCA_965371715.1 uncultured bacterium
TGATGGAGGGTATATTTTAACTGGATATACCGATTCCTATGGAAGCGGAGTTAGTTCTTTAATGTTGATTAAAACCGATAGCGTAGGTGATGTGTCATGGGCTAAAACAATTGGAGGACCTAGTTCTGAATATGGATGTGCCTTAGAACAAACTACTGATTCGGGGTATATTATATCAGGTGATACATATTCATATGGTGCAGGAAGCAGAGATATTTATCTTGTTAAAACAGATATCAATGGAGATACCTTATGGACACGGGCATTTGGAGGTACCGGATCTGATGGTGCGGGTTATAAGTCAATTATGCAAACAAGTGATGGAGGATATATTCTTACTGGATATACAAAATCATTTGGAGCAGGCAATAGTGATGTTTGGCTTATCAGAATAGATAGTAATGGCGATACATTATGGGCAAAAACATTTGGTGGTGCTGAGGATGATGGTGGGGAATCAGTTATTGAAACAAATGATGGTGGTTTTATAATAACTGGTTATACAGAATCTTTCGGCGATATTAGTAGAGATCTGTGGATTATAAGAACAGATGCAAATGGTAATGAACTTTATAATCAAACATATGGTGAAAGTGGAGACCCTGATAATGGAAGGCAAATCAAGCAAATATCTGATAGCACATATATAATTGTTGGAGATAATTATGAATTTGATGTAACTGATTTTAATATTTGGGTTTTAAAGATTGTTGAAACAATAGAAACATCAATTGAAAATATTTGTTTTTCAGGAATGCAAACAGGTAAATCAATTTCTCTGAAATGGACTGGTGCTAATAATGAGGATTATATAATCTATAAAAGAGATAATCAAAGATTTAATGAATTGGGAATCACTAATGAATTAGAATACACTGATATATATCCTAATGTAGGTATCAATAATTATAAATTAGTGTGTTTTGATAATAATGAAAAGCAATGGGAAAGAAAGATTTCAATAAATTATATTATTAATGATAAATTAATTAAAATAAATAGTAATATCTTTGGTATAAAGGAATTAAACATTTTATTGAAATCAAATTATTAAAGCGTGTTTTCAGTAACAGGAAAGATATTGAATAAAATTGAATCATGTGGTAAATATATGTTGGTTATTAAAGATAATAATGGAAAAATATCATATAGAAAGCATATTATTGTAATGATGAAATAGACATTCTAATTTGATAAAATATTTTGCAGTCGCAGGGGTACATCGTGATGTGCCTTCTTATCTTAATTTCTGAGGAGTAACATTTATATTGACAAGAATTATAATAGGGATTATTATATAATAATGCAGTAGCAAATAGATGATACAATAAGTGTATCACTTTTGAGTGAAATCGTTACAAATTGTGTATCACTATAAAGGGATTTAGTACTTATGGAAAAAGAAAAACTATATTATACCTTATTTGAACAACAAAAAGATTTTGAAAATATTAAAAATCTCATCAATAGAAAGAAAACATCAGAAATTATAAAATTAACTAACTTAGATTTACCAATTATTATAACTGGTATAAGAAGATGCGGAAAATCTTCTCTTATGAAAATTATAAAGAATAAATTGCATCTAAAAAGCAAAGAATATCTTTATATTGATTTTAATGATGATAGAATGATTGATTTCTCAGTAAATGATTTTCAAAAGATAATTGTTTTTTTAAATGAGAATGAATACATAAAGAAATGTTATTTATTTTTAGATGAAATTCAGGAAATCGAGAAATGGGAAAAATGGATTTATAGAATAAAAGAAAAATATTACATTTTTATTACAGGCTCAAATTCGAAACTTTCAAGTAAAGAGATATCAACAACATTAACTGGAAGATCAATAAACTTTAATTTGTATCCTTTTAGTTTTGAAGAATTTTTAACAGCAAGAAAGATTGACACAAAAAATTATCAATTAGATAAAGAAATACAATCAAATATAAAAAGGGAATTTAAAAAATATATGAATGAAGGTGGATTCCCAAAAAAGGTGATTGAAGATGAAAAAATTATTATTTCTGAGTTATATGGGAATATATTATATAGGGACATAATAAGAAAATTTAGTAAAAAATTAATAAAACCAATAAAAGAAATTTCATTGTATTTATTATCAAATATTTCTGCAAATATAAGCTTGAGAACCTTTTTGAAAATTTCAGGGATAAAAAATTTAGGAACTATTAAAAACATATTAAATTCATTTGAAGATTCTTTTTTGTTTTTTTTCATAAATAAATATGATTATTCAATGAAAAAACAAATATTAAATCCTAAGAAAAATTATTGTATTGATAATGGATTCCCATCAATTGTTGGATTTAAATTCTCAAATGATTATGGAAAATTGTTGGAAAATATTGTTTTTATTGAATTAAAGAGAAGAAATAAAGATATTTATTATTTTAAAAAAAACAAAGAATGTGATTTTGTCATAAGGAAAGGAATGAAAATTATTAAAACTATACAAGTATCTTATAAAATAAATGAAACAAACAAAAAACGAGAAATTGGAGGTTTATTAGAAGCAATGGATGATTTCAAATTGAAACAAGGACTTATTCTAACATATGATCAAGAAGAAGAAATTATAATAGAAAAAAAGAAAATAAAAATTGTACCTGTTTGGAAGTGGTTGCTTAAAAAATTGTAATAGTGATGAAATTAAAAAAAATCTAACAAATAATGAATTTTCTCACAATTTATATAACAAAAGCATACAATTATTTGATATTAATATTTGAAAAATTGTATCAATGAATGTATCACTCTTTTCCATATTTCTCCCGCATCCCGCATTACGCTCTTTCCTGTCCACGCCCTGAGCGAGCATTGCGAGTCGAAGTGTCTCCACCATTGACTATCCACTATCGACTATTGACTTCTTCTAACACCCTCCGACCCCATAAATATAATTATAATGAAAATACAATAAGTGTCCTGTGAGGACACTTATAAGAATAATTTTGCAATTTATTTATTGACAAATATTTGTATTGGTAGTAAAATATAAATATGAAAGAAAGAGAAATAGAAATAAGAATAAAAGAATTGCCTGAGAATTTAAAAAGAGAAGTTTTAGATTATACAGAATTTTTGTTGAAAAAATACAACAATAAATTAACTGATAAAAATAAAATCAATAATAACATTAAAAAATCATTTAAATTCGACTGGCGAGGTGGTTTATCAACATTTAAAGAAAACACCACTTCAGTTGAATTACAGCATAAATCTGTGGAGTGGAGATAGTGTATTTAGTTGATACAAATGTATTTTTAGAAATACTACTAATGCAGAATAAAAAAGATAAGTGTGAACAATTTTTAAATGGAAATATTGAAAATCTTAATATAACAGATTTCTCATTACATTCTATTGGAGTAATTCTATTTAAATATAATAAAGAAACATATTTTAAACAATTTATAGATGATATTTTTTCACATATTAATTTACTAACATTACCTGTTGATTTATATAAAGATATTGGTCATATAAAAGAAAAACTAAAATTGGATTTTGATGATGCTTATCAATATAGTGTTGCTAAATATTATGAATTAAAAATCATTACTATGGATACAGATTATAAAAAAATAAATGATGTTGAAGTAATATTCCTATAATTATTTATTAAAACACCCATCTTAAAAATCATATAAATGTTATCCTGAAAATTCTCCTCGCTTAATTTGCTATGTCCTGAGAGTACCGAATGATTACCGGGATCCAGTATTTTCTTTTCCGCCCTGAGCGTAGCCGAAGGGTTTCCAAAAACCAGCGTACAAGCGTACTTCTTCTACAACCATGTCCTTAGACCCGCCCCACCTAGTATAGTGTTCTATAAATAAGGTTGCAATAATTTAAAAAATATGATATAAT
>CBDUZN010000193.1:0-3828 GCA_965371715.1 uncultured bacterium
CAAAAGTATTAAAAGATATAAAAGTAAAAATTACCCGTATTGCTTTTGGGGTACCATTTGGTAGTGATTTTGATTATGTGGATGATTATACACTAAGTAAATCATTGGATAATAGAAGAGAAATTGAGGATTAAGAGAGAAGAAGTTGATAGTTGATGTTCAATAGCCGATAGTCAAAAGAAGCGGTACGCTAGTGTCTAGAAAAAAAAGAGAAAAGAAAAGAAGAATTAAGTTCTGCTATAAAAGACATAATATAATTTAAAAAAATTCTAATAAATAAAATTTATTCCGTATAAGTCAAGCTCTGACTCTAAAAATTATTATTATTGTATTATAACAAAATAATTAAATAAGAGTTGACGATTTACTAATGTTATGTTAATATACTATTCTAAATAGAATACTTATTATGGAGGTATAATGAAAGACTTTTATGAGATAAGATGGCATGGCAGAGGTGGTCAAGGTGCAAAAACGGTTGCACTATTATTTGCGGATGCTGCTTTATCAACAGGTAAATACATTCAGGCATTTCCTGAATATGGTCCTGAAAGAATGGGCGCTCCTGTTCAATCATTTAACAGATTAGCTGATAAACCCATTACGGTACATTGTGCAGTAGAAAGTCCTGATGTGGTTGTTGTATTGGATCAAACACTTATGGATTCAGTTAATACTTTAAATGGAATTATCGATAATGGCATGATACTTATTAATACTTTACAATCGCCAAAAGAAATAAGGAATAAGTACAATGTGAAAAGCGGTATAAAGATATTTACAATTGATGCTTCTAAAATTTCTATGGATGAATTCAAAGTTCGTAAGCCAAATACTCCAATGTTAGGTGCTCTTATAAAGGCAACCGGAATTCTTGAATTTGATAAAATGCTTAAAGATATTAAAGAAAAGCTTGAAGTTAAGTTCAAAAGTAAGCCGGAATTAATTGAAGGAAATATAAATTCAGTTAAAAGGGCTTATAAGGAGGTAGTTTCAGAATGAGTAAAAAAACATGGAAAGAAATTGACATTGCCTCAATAATTAATAAATCCGGTTCAGCAAGAGATTTTAAGACAGGTGATTGGCGTTCACAAAAACCTGTATGGAATGAGGATAAATGCAAACAATGTTTAATATGCTGGGTATATTGTCCTGATTCTTCTATTATTGTAAAGAATGAAAAGATGATTGGTATAGATTATGATCATTGTAAGGGCTGCGGCATCTGTGCTGTGGAATGTCCATTCAAAGCTATTGAAATGGAAGAAGAAAAGAAATAACGGAGGTAATAATGTCAATAAAAATTGTAGCTAAAACAGGTAATGAAGCAATGGCAGAAGCAATGAGACAAATAAACCCGGATGTTGTGGCTGCATATCCAATAACGCCGGCTACTGAAATTGTTCAGTTATTTTCAAATTTTGTTAATGATGGAAAAGTTGATACAGAATTTATTGCAGTTGAAAGTGAACACAGTGCAATTTCTGCCTGTGTAGGTGCTGCAACAACAGGGGCAAGGGTAATGACAAGCACTTCATCACAGGGTCTTGCTCTTATGCATGAAATTTTATATATTGCTTCTGGTTTGCGACTTCCAATAATGATTTGTGAAGTAAATAGAGCTCTTTCTGCTCCTATCAGTATCCATTGTGATCATTCAGATACAATGGGTTCAAGGGATGCGGGCTGGATTCAGATATTTTCCGAAGATTCCCAGGAAGCATATGATTTAACGATTTTTGCAATGAAAGCGGCAGAAAAGGTTCTTTTGCCTGCTATGGTAACATCTGATGGTTTTATTATTTCACATGCAATGAGTAGACTTGATATGTATGAAAATAAAAAGGTTCAGGATTATATTGGCGAAAAAAAGTCAGCATATACATCATTGGATGTTGATAATCCCATAACAATAGGACCACTTGTAATTCAGGATTATTTTATGGAAATAAAGAGAGGACAGATACAGGGAATGATTGATGCAAAAAAGCAATTACCAGCATTGTTTGAAGAATTTAACAAGACAATGAATAAAAATTATAAAGTGATTGAAGAGTATAATATGGAAGATGCTGAATATGCTATTGTGGCACTTGGATCAACTGCCGGAACAGCAAAATATATAACAGATAAACTTAGACAGGAAGGTAAGAAGGTTGGAGTTGTTAAACCATTAGTTTTTAGACCTTTTTATGGAGAGGACATTGTTAAAATGCTTGAAAATTTAAAAGGTATTGCAATTCTTGATAGAAGTGATCCACAATCAGCAATGGGAGGCCCGCTTTTCACTGAGATCACATCAGCTTTTTATGGCAACAAGAAACAGCCTGCTGCAAGAAATTATATATATGGCTTAGGAGGAAGAGATATCACATATGGTGACATTAAGGATGTTTTCAAAGATATTGCCGAATATGCTGAAAAAGACAAAACAGAAGAAGTTGTAAAATATATCACTATTAGAGAATAATTTGGAGGAATATATGCCAACTATAAAGGAATTAACAAGAACCGGCGATTTGTTTACATCAGGACACAGAGCCTGTGCGGGCTGTGGCGGTACAATAATCCTTAGATTGCTTATGGCGAATGCCGGCAAGAATACTGTTGTAGGAGCAGCTACTGGCTGTATGGAAGTGGTATCTACAATCTATCCATATACATCATGGGATGTAAATTTTGTACATAATGCATTTGAGAACTCTGCAGCTACCGTAAGTGGAATAGAAGCAGCATATAGAGCATTAAAGAAAAAAGGGAAGATTGATAAGGATATAAAATTTATTGCTTATGGTGGAGATGGCGGAACATTTGATATTGGTCTTCAATCATTATCAGGTGCAGTTGAAAGAGGACATAATATGCTATATCTATGTTATAATAATGGGGCATATATGAATACAGGAATTCAAAGATCATCTGCAACTCCATTTGGAGCTCATACATCAACATCACCAGCAGGAAGTAAGATTAAAGGAAAAATGCAGCAGAGAAAAGATCTTACTGAAATTATGATTGCACATGATTTGAAATATGTTGCTCAGGCAACACCTCATAATTGGTCGGATTTATCAAATAAAATCAACAAAGCATTAGCATTAGATGGCCCTGCATTTATTAATGTTTTATCTCCATGTCCATTGGGTTGGGGTTCTGATCCTGCTCAATCAATTCAAATTGCAAAACTTGCTGTTGAAACATTATATTGGCCTGTTTATGAGTATGAAAATGGAAAATATAAAATAAATATTAAACCAAAAAAACCTAAAGATATTGAAGAATTTTTATTCATACAAAACAGATTTAAACATTTGAAAAATGAAAAAGAATTAGTTGATATAATAAGAAAACATCTAAATGAGAAATGGGAAGATTTGCTAAAAAAAGAAAAATGTACAAATTGAAATAATTGGAGAAATTATTGGGTTACGAAAATCTCAGTATATTTGAACAAGACTTTTGGGAAATCAATAATTCCCTGAATAAATTGTTGTCTGCTACAAATGCAAATGCAATTCTGTTAATTGATAAAGCAGGACAAATGATTACAACTGTTGGGAATACCGATAAAATTGATCTTTTATCTTTTGCATCTCTTGCAGCAGCTGATTATGCGGCAACAAGTCAATTAGCTGTTTTACTTGGAGAAGAAGAATTTAAAGAGATATTTCATCAGGGTAAGAAAGAAAATATTTATATCACAATTATTTTATCTCGAATAATCCTTGTTGTTATTTTCAACAAATCAACAAATCTTGGATTAATGCGAGTCAGATTAAAATCTACGGTAATCGAGATGAATAAAATATTTGAAAATATATTCAACAA
>CBDUZN010000194.1:0-3814 GCA_965371715.1 uncultured bacterium
ATGTTTTCTCAAATAAGTTGAAAAGATTAACGATACGCCTGCACCTGAAAGAATTTTAAACTTTTGATTATTTATCATATGCGGATTAATATATGGCACATTTGCAATAATTTTTTTATGCGGGACATGATGATCTGTAATGATTACATTTACATTTCTTTTTAATAGATATTCAATCTCTTCTGTGCAGGATGTTCCACAATCAACCGTTATTACAAGGTCAAATGGATTTTTCAGAATTCTATTTAATTGTTTAATATTTAATCCAATGCCATCCCTTTTTCTTGCTGGAATAAAATAATCAGTTTTGTATCCACTATCATTCAATGCTCTCATAAGAATAGTAGTTGCGGTCATTCCATCCGGATCTTCATCTCCCCATACAAGAATCCTTTTTGCTTTTTTTACTATTATTAGCGCATCTTTAAATGCATGATTCTCAAAATCTTTATATCCTAATATTGTTTTACCCATATATCTTCGTATTGTTCCTTTTGTGTAAGCTTAATCAAATGCTTATTTGTCATTTCTAATATTGTGATAAATGTGAGAATAATCTCATACATTGTATCAAGCATAATAAGATATGCAGACATATTTAATTCACCATTTTCTTTCAGTATTTGTGTAATTTCGGCAATCTTTTCACCTATTGTCTTTTTTACTCTGGGAACCCTATATGAAGTTAGGCTTAATCCTTTTTTCAAAATTGGAGTAAATGCATTCATTAGATCAACAATAGATAATTCTTCTTCTACTACATAATCTTTTAAGTGCAATTCTATATTTCTTCCGAACAATTTCCTTGCTTCGGTCTCAATATTTCTAAATACTTCGCTTGCCTTTTTTATTTTTTGATACTCCAACAATCGTTCTATAAGTGGTCTTCTTGGATCTTCAATATTCTCATCATCTCCATATTTCGGAAGCATAAAGTCAGATTTTATTTTTATTAGTGTGGCAGCCATAACAATGTATTCACTGGCAATATTAAGGTCTAATTTCTTCATTTCTTCAATATATGCAAGATATTCTGTAGTGATTTGTGTAATATTAATATCATAAATTTCAATTTCATTTTTATTTATTAAATATAAAAGAAGATCTAATGGACCTTCAAATTGATCAATTTTAACAAGTAATGTGTTTTCATTCATTTCAGAATACCAGCTTTATTCCTATTGAATGCCCTATCCCGAGTTCTCCCCAAAATTTAGCTGCATAATCAATTTCAATGTTTTTATATGATATTCCAAAACCACCTGATAATCCTGCCACAAGATCTAATGATGTTCCTGATCTAAGCATCTGTTTATCAGAGGAAACGCCTCCTCGTAAAACAAAACCTATATCATTAATAAATGTTGCTTTCTGCTTTTTGACTTCTACTTTGGGTTGGTCATCAACACTTTCCAAATCATCTGATTCATCACCATTATCAGCTTTTTCTTCCATTTGCTCAAGATAATCTGCATAAGAAAGATATTCCTTTCCTTCTTCTGTTTTTATTGAATCATCTATGATATCCAATTCCGTAATCAAGCTATCAGGTATTTCTTCTTTGATTACTAAACTATCAGCTATGCTTACCTCTACTATTACACTATCTATCACTAATTTTTCTTTTATTACTACTTCAGGATCTGAAATATCTTCAATTTTTTCTTCTGTTCTTTCAATATTCAAAGTATCGGTAATTTCTTCTTCCACTCTTTTTTCTTCAGTAAAAATTGTTGTTGTTTCAGTTATATTAGTATCACCATTATAATCGGCAATATCATTTTCAATAATATTTTTTTCCTTTTTTAAAACTTTTAACTCAACACCAACAGAGTAAAAATAGTCAGAATCAAGTATTTTCCCACCATCAATATAAATACTTACAGGCAATTCATCATTCTGAAGTGCAAATCCCCCAATAATTCTTGCTGGTAGAATTGTTTTAATAGAACTTTCGTATGAACTGCCAACATTACCTGCATATAAACCCAATTGAATAAAATCATTAAGACCTGTATAAATAATTCCAGCTGATAAAGCACCTGCAAATTGATTATAATCAATAATATTTTCAATTCCAACAAGTGCTGAAACACCTAAATGAAAATCATTGTTTATTGAATATCCATAAGAATAGTTGAAAAGAATAGTATTGCCTGAAAAATCACCAATATAATTATTAAGTGAATCCCGCTCTTCCATTGTTCCTGAATTAAAGTATTTGATACCAAATCGCATTTTCTCTATATTGTATTCAATGTAACCAAAGTGAGATGCTGCAAAATGACTTGTATAGGCAATATATAAATCATTATTTACTGTATTAAAGGCAGTTGAAGCAGGGTTAAATATATCCCTATGTGGAGATATTACTGCAGCTGAGGTCATTGATAATGCACTACTTAATGGTGTAGTTGCAACATTAATATAAGTAAATGGCAATTCTCCAGGAGAATATTGCGCATATACAGTTAATGAATATAGAATTAATAATATCATAAATATTTTTTTCATAATCAACTCCCATTCAGATATTTCATAGCAATATCAACATATTCCTTATTTCCAATATATAATGGTTCTCTATGATGAATCATATTTGGTTCAATATCAAGAATATTAACTTCTCCATTTGTCGCACTTCCACCTGCCTGTTCAATAATCTTAGCTAATGGATTTGCTTCATACATTAATCTAAGCTTTCCTCGCGGTTTTTCTTTTAATTTATAATCCAATGGATACATAAATATTCCACCATAAAGTAAATTTCTGTGAAAATCAGCAACCAAAGAACCAATATATCTTGAACTAAATGGTTTCTCGGTTTCCTTGGTAAAATAATCTATCATTTTCTGTGTATTCTTATCCCAAAATCTATAATTACCCTGATTAATCGAATATATTTTTTTGCTATTTTCTGGTATTGTTATATTTTCATGACTAAGTATAAATTCTCCAAGCGATGGGTCTAAAGTAAAGCCATGAACCCCTTCACCAGTTGTAAAAACAAGCATTGTTGAAGAACCGTATAAAATATAACCGGATGCAATCTGCTCTCTTCCCTTCCTTAGAAAATCCATTTCTGTTGTTTCACCATCTTTTATTAATTTGTAAATTGAGAAAATTGTGCCAATTGATACATTTACATCAATATTTGATGAGCCATCAAGTGGATCAAATAACACACAATACCTTGCCTCATTATGATCTTCAAAATAAATCGGATCTGCCATTTCTTCTGAAGCAATACCACCTACCGATTTATTATGTGATAGTATATTGATCATTGTGTCATTTGAATAATCATCCAATTTCTGTACCTGCTCACCCTGAATATTTTCATTCCCTGTAAGACCAAGTATTTCCACAAGTCCTGCTTTATTTACTTCTCTTGAAATAATCTTGCTACCAATAATTATATCAGTAAGAAGTAAAGTGAAATCCCCTTTTGCATAGGGAAATTTTTTCTGTTCATTTAGTATATAGTGCTGGAGTTGAACTGATTTACTGTTCATAATATCTCCTTGTTATATAGTACTTATAAATTGATATATTTCGCAGGTATCATTAGTAACAAAACCTGGTTTTGCCTGCGATAGTTCATCCTTAAATTTTTCTCTTTGGAAATGAATTGAATGCATACATGCCTCACAAGCGCCTTCAATATCTGTACAAAGAAGATCTCCAATATGCAATGCTTCATTTGGTTTCATATTAAAATAATTCAATGTGTAATCAAAAATTCGTTTATCCGGTTTTGAAACACCAATCTCATCTGAAAATGCAAAAATATCAAATGCATTATAAATATTGA
>CBDUZN010000195.1:0-3803 GCA_965371715.1 uncultured bacterium
AGATGCAGACAGAGTGGGATTATTAGATGAAAATGGCAATGTGATTTACGGTGATCAGATACTTGGTATTCTTGCCTATGATTTGCTTTCAAGGAAAAAGGGTGAGAAAATTGTTTTTGATGTAAAATGCTCACAAGGCTTAGAGGAAATGATTGAGAAAATGGGAGGAAAACCCATAATGTATAAAACCGGTCATTCATTATTAAAGAGAAAAATGAAAGAGGAAAATGCATTACTTGCAGGAGAGATGAGCGGTCATATGTTTTTCAAGGAAAATTATTTTGGTTTTGATGATGGTGTTTATGCATCACTTCTAATAATGCAGATTGCATCAAATTCTGATAAAACATTATCTGAGATAAATAAAAATATGCCTTACTATAAATCAACACCCGAAATAAGAGTGGATTGTAATGATGATGATAAATTCAATATTGTGGAGAAGATTGTAAAGGTATATAAAGATAAAGGAAATAGAGTGAATGATATTGATGGAGCAAGAGTATATTTTGATGGTGGCTGGGCGCTTGTAAGAGCATCCAATACACAACCAATTTTAGTAATGCGTGTGGAAGCTGATACGGATGAAGCACTTGAAAAGATTAAAAATGAAGTCAAAAATGAATTGTCAAAATATCCGCAAGTAAATATTGATGGGATATAAAAAATATATTGGCATAATTGGTGGAAATTCAATTACAAATAAATTATACAATGAATGTATAGATATTGGGAAAATGGTATCAGGGTTTAATATACCTATAATATGTGGCGGTAAAACAGGTGTAATGGAAGCAGTTAGCAGGGGAGTAAAAGAAGAGAATGGTATAACAATAGGAATACTCCCTGGTGAAAAAGATGAAGCAAATGAATACATTGATTTTGCTATAGGAACCGGAATAGGTGTATCCAGAAATCTTATTATAATAAGAAATAGTGATATTATTATTGCTATTAATGGTTCTTATGGCACACTTTCAGAGATTGCATTTTCAAAGCAGATGAATAAACCTATAATAGGATATAAATGCAAATGGGCAACTGTAACAGATATTAAAAACACAGATAGCATTGAGTCCATTAAAGAATTTATAAATAAACATATATGAAGCATCTGAATATTACTGTAATGGGATATGTGCAGGGAGTGGGATTCCGTTATTATATTTACAGAAATGCTGTTAAAATGGGAATTACCGGATATGTAAAGAATCTATTTAATGGTAATGTGTTTATAGAATGCGAAGGTAATGAAGCGCAATTAGAAGAATTTATAAATATCGCAAAATGTGGTCCCATATCCTCCGATGTTACCAATATTGATATTGAGAAAGGCGAATTACAAAATTTTAAGGAATTTAGGATAAAATGAAAGCAAAACAGATAGAATTCCTCAGAGGGGACGGAGGATGCAAATATGCAATTAAATGACTTATCGGGAGGTAAAGATGAGAACTAGGCGACTTACATACAATGGAGCTTATCATCATGTTATGAACCATGGCATTGGAGAATTAGATATATTCAGTGATAATGGATTGAAAAATGAATTTATTGGATTGCTTAAGGAAAATCAAAAGATATACAAAGTAGAGATATATGCATTTTGTATAATGTCAAATCATTATCATATTGTTATGAAAAATTCTAATATGATGATGTCAAATTACTTGCGGAGTGTTGAATCAACATTTGCATTATTGTACAACAAAATCAACAAACGGCATGGATATGTATTCCAAAATAGATTTAAGTCACCAATAATTGAGAATGATGATTATTTAAAAAAGGCAGTATTATATGTATTTTTTAATCCAGTAAGATCAGGAATAGTAGAAGATCCATTTGAATATGAATGGTCAAGTATAAGGGAATTGTATGTGAACAATAGAAACGAAAATTCCATAACAAACACAAGATATGTAGAGAGATTATTTGCTGATTATAATGATTTTGCGAAACAACTGATAGGATGGAGTGGGAAAGAATTGCCTATAAGAAGATATAAAGAAGGCGAGGTATTAGGTAGTAAGGAATTCCTTCAAGAGGCGATTGAGAAATATAATACAAGAGAGGGAAAAGAAGACACTAATGAATTTAAAAGAAGAATACATGACAGGAAATATCAGAAAAAGACAAAAGAAGAAATATATATTGAGATTGAAAATAAATATTCTATTAAAATTGATAAATTAAAATATATAACTCATAAAGAAAAAAGAATTCGGCATGAATTAATTTTAAAACTCAGAGAAGAAGGAGGATACAAATTTAAAGAAATAAAGAAGATGAAACCATTTAGAAATTTAAAATATAGTTCAATGAGTAGAATATACAATTATGCATCTAAGTTAAGGGAAGAAGGTAATTTAGAAAAATAATTGCATATTTGCATCCTCCGTCCCCTCTTGTCCATAAAACAAAAGGAGTTTAATGTTTAATGGAAAGAGGAAGGAAGATTTTGAACAATATATTCTGGAGGAAGAAATGAAGAAAATAATGATAATACTAATGGTGGCGATGATGGGATTAATAATAATGGGTTCAGCATTGAAGCCAAGAGAAGAAACATTGGTAATTAATAAATCAAATATAACCATAAAAATAAGCAAACACAAACTAACTGAGGAAAATGCAATAATGCGTTGTATAGATGAAGGGAAGAAAATAGTAATATTAAATGACGAATATGATAATTCTCATGGGATTTTATTCATTAGTGAAAAAGGAATTATACAAAAACGGAAGAATTTAGAATTATATAATACAAGAGTATCAATCAGCAACAATGGGAAATATGTAGGAATAATCTATGAAAATCGTGTAATGATGGCACGGAGTCCAGAAGATAGTTTTGTATTATACAATGAGAAAGGAGAAAGAATATGGGAGAAAGAACGAAAAGATGATAAAGGGATATTATTCAATAGTAGAATAGGTTCAGCAATGATTGTTGCAAGTGAGAGTGAAATATTTATAAGTAATGATGGAAACAGAATTTATGCTGTAGAAAAATTTGATACAAGAAATAGCTCGCCAGATGGATTAATGAGATATAGTGTATATGGAGAAAATGGAGAAATAATAATGAATGGTGAAATAGAGTATCTATATTATTGGCAAATAGGGATGAGTGATGAGAATGAATTGATTATTAGTTGTCCAGGAGAAAACACTGGAGGAATAAGTACAAATGATTTAATACTATGCTATGATATGAATGGTAATAAGAAATGGGATTATATCTGTAAAGATGAACATCTTACTCCTGTTCAAAATAAGAATCATAAATCATTACTAATTTCAAAAAAGTATATAATCCATTCATATTTTAATGGAGTAATATTATTAGATAGAAATGGAAATTTAATCAAAAAAATGCACTTGATAGGAAGAGGTTTTGAATTGAAATTAATCAGCAAAAATTTAGATAATATCCTATTAGCATGGTGTTTTGAGACTGTAAATATTATAAATTTGAATGATTTAAGTGTTTTTAATTATCAATGGGATGGAGCAGAGTCACCTCACATAACAGATGTAGATTTGCTTGAAAATAGATATATCGTTGGTTTTGTAATAATATACGATAAATCAGAATTAGGATTGCCTGATAAAAAGATAGAAGGGAAGACATTTATATATGATTTAAAAGAAAAAGAAATAAAATATAAAGAGACTATAACAACAAAAAATGGATTTTGGGATGTTAATATTAATAATAATGAAATATTAATTGAATTGAAAAACAATGAATTATTTAAACTTCAAATGGAGAAAAAAATGAAAAAGGTAATGATTGT
>CBDUZN010000196.1:0-3759 GCA_965371715.1 uncultured bacterium
GAAAAAGATATAAATGTTTTGGGAAATACCCTTCTTAAAGATATTGAAACATGTAAAATAATAAAGGGGGATAGTGTTAATTCAAGATTAAATGAATTCAATGCTTTTACTGAATCTGTGAAGAGCGATGCACTTGATGGCGGCTATGATTATGTTCATTTATTTACAGATGAACAACCAAATGCAGCACTTGAAAAATTTTTCAAGAGGAGAAAATAGTGAATCTTGCCACTGAAAATCTTTTTCCTCTAATTATAATAGCATGCATTGCAATTTATTTAATAATAAGAAATATTCTAACTGGCAAAATCATTGATTACCCATCAATTCGTTATTTTAAAGTAAGCAAAACAAGACATGGTAATATTCCCGGAATAATCAAAGAAATATTGAAATTTCTTTTCTTTTTAGTTTTTCTTGTTTCTTTACTAATTTATTTTCTAAAACCTAATATTTTTTCAGAAAAAAATGAACAGGCAGTAATTATTATTGATAGAACCCCTTATATGGAAATTGACAATATATTTATAGAGAAAATAAAGGATAGTTTGATTTTAGAAGGAAGGTATAAGGATATTCTTATTAAAGAGATTAATTCATCAGAGAATGAATTATTAGCAAAACAAGAAATAATTAAACAGATATTTACAGCAAGAGAAAAATATAATAATAATATATTCTTAATATCAAGTAGAGAGTATGATAATAATTATTTTTCTTTGATTAAAGTAAAATCAAATTTTCCTGATATTATGATTATTAAAATAAGTAATGTAATAACTGTTCATTCTAAGAAGGATACTGTTATTAATTTGGAATTATTTCTGAACAAAAGTCAGGTTTATAAAGAATATATAAATGTAATAAAGGGAATCAATTATATTAATTTTACATATAAGGGATTTTTCAATAGAATTATTGCTCATTGTGATACTATAATTTTATCTGAAAAAAAACAATTAAAATCAATTTTGGTGAATAATAAAACAGATAATAATTTTATAAAAAGAATTCTAAATGTACTTGGTTATAAACATTCGGAAAATGGGCAAATTGCAATATCATACGAGGATAATATTGAAAAAGGTATTGTGATCTCGCAATATGGTGATACATATATTAAAAAGGGAAACAGGAGATTTTTGTCAGGAAAAGACAATCTCCCAATAAAACTGGAATTTTCTCATTTGGAATTTAAGAAAATTACAATAGGTCCGGGAAATCCGATTATAATGTCATCAATGGGAGAATGTATAGTAAGTAATGATGATCAAAAATTTTATATTAATATTCCTGCTGATACAGGACTTAGTAATCTTTTCCTTTTGCCTGAAACGGTTATTCTTTTTGATATGCTTCTAAGTGATTATACTAATTCCGTATATGAAAATTCTCTACTTACATATAGAAATGAACTTATCAATGATAATAGTTATAGTTATTCTGCGGAATATGAACATCCTTCCCGTAATATTGAACATATTTTTCTCTATATTGCCTGTATTGCATTTATTCTATTTACTGTGATTTCAATATTATAGTATTTCAGGGGACGGTGCTTGAAAAAGGTTCTTAGTCCGACTCGGGAGGATGGGAAAATATTGTGGAAAATTATATTAGAAGTCGGAAAAAATAGATTTTGAAAATATATATTTTTAAGATTTAAGTAGAAAGCACTTTATTTTATGATTAACACAATATTAAAAATTAGTATATTAAGACTAAGGAAAATACAATGTTAAATCAAAAAAGTAAAGAAAATTATAACTCAACTATTGAGTTATTTTAGAAAATAATTATATTTTTCATCGAAAAAATTTAATAAAGAATAAAATAGAATATATATGAAATCATATTAGAGAGATATTTCATGGACACTCATGGTTTTTTCCGTAAAGCTAATGACACGCATAAAAGATGGATACCTGCCTTCGCAGGTATGACAGAACGAAAAGGAACGGCACACTTTTTCGCGACGAATTATCAGCATGCCCATAAATAATTTATTTAATAATAATTAATCATTATTGTCCTTGAATTACTATATATTTCTATTATAATTAATAATTATGAAAAAGATGTTAATGCATATTTGTTGTGGTCCGGATTCAACTTATGCTTATGAGTATTTTACAAAGAATTATATTGTAACAGGCTATTTCTATAATTCAAACATTGATACAAAAAGTGAATTTGAAAAAAGATATGAGCAAACATTAATTGTATCAAAACATTATAACTTCCCTTTAATAAAGGGTGAATATAATACATTAATGTTTAATAAATCCGTAGAAGGATATGAGAATTATAAGGAGAAATCAGAAAGATGTATGATTTGTCATAAGTTAAATTTAGAAAAAACAGCAATAATGGCTAAAAAGTTGGATTTGAATTGTTTTTCTACAACACTTACAATCAGTCCTCACAAAGCAGCAGATGCAATCAATACTTTGGGACAGGAAGTATCTGAAAAAAACGACATTGAATATATTGAAGCAATTCTAAGAAAAAATAATGGATTTAAGAAATCAATTGCTATATCAAATGAATTGAATTTATATAGGCAGAATTATTGCGGATGTAAATTTTCAAGGAGAGAAAGTGGATAAAGAAAAAATGTATTTTAATTTCATTAGGAAACTTGAAGATTGTATGGGATGTGAGATGAGAAATTTTGGGTCTCCTGTTTTTTCAGGAAATCATATGCAGGAAATGATGATTATTGGATATGAACCCGAAAGTCATAATGTTCATATCAGTTCTGAATTAATTACAAAAACAGCAAATTTATTAGCATTATATGAAAAAGAAATCAAATATGGTGCCTATATTACATATTTATATAGATGCTCTCTTCAGATTCATGGAAAAATGAGGGAAGAGGGAAAGAAAAATTGTAAAAAATTTCTTAAAGAGGAATTACTGATAATTCAACCTAAATATGTGATTATTTATGATGAAAGGGTTATTAAAGAAATTTGTGATGAACCTGAAGAAATCACAAAAACAAAAGAGTATCCCTGTAAAGGCAAGGTTTTTGGATTTGAAACTTTAATATATTTTATTAAATAATGGTACTTTTTGAACGCATTGAAAACTATAATCGGAAAGAGATTTCTAATTTTATTCTTAAAGCATTTAAACAATATGATATTTATACCAAAATACAAAACCATTCCATTATTCTAATTAAACCAAATTTACTCTCAATATCCGATAAACAGGAAGCAGTAACATCGCATCCTCTTATAGCTGAAATCATCATTGATATTCTAAGTCCCTTTTACAAAGGAAAAATTATTATTGCTGATGGAGCAGCAGCATCATATCTTGATATGAAAAAAGTATTTAAAGAAACTGGTTACTATGAGATTGCTAATCAGAACAATATTGAATTAAGAAATTTTAATACAGATAAATATATGGAAATTAATGGTATAAAACTAACATCATTATTAAAGAAAAAACCTTTCATTTTCAATATTGCAAAACTAAAAACACATATGTTAACTACAATGACATTGTCTGTTAAAAATTTGTATGGTCTTATTCCTTCCAAATACAAAATTCTTTATCATTCACAGCATTCAAATCCCAAATCATTTTCAGAATTTACTGTAAAGGTGTTTAAAGCAGTATGTCCACATTTTAATATTGTAGATGGAATTGTTGGAATGGATCGGAAAGGTCCAACAAATTGAAGAATTGTAAATACCGGTATTATTCCTGCCTCTGACAAAGGTTTTGCATTAGACCATT
>CBDUZN010000197.1:0-3758 GCA_965371715.1 uncultured bacterium
CATTAATTTTGAAAGATGTTTTTTATCAATTTTACTGCCGTACTGTATTAAGTTCTCCAAGAAAAATTCCATAAGATTTTTACTATTTAGGTTTTGCTTTGTAACGATTTTTTCAATATCATTTTGAATGAGATAACCATCTAATTCGGAAACTGATGAGAATGGGTCAAAGACCATACTATCTATCATTGCCCATCCATCTTCTTCATTAATGTATTTTTTACTAATTAATTGATATTTATTTACTGAATTAACCCAAAGATCAGTTAAATTATTATGTGAATACATATTCATTTCAAAATTTGCTAAAGCAAGCTGTTGCCTTATGTAAATGATTTCAGTTAATTCAAGATAATCTGAAATGTTTAAACGAATTTGTTCATCTTCTTCTTCATATTGAGCAATGATTTTGGAAATAAAACCATGTTTTAATGCATATTTTGTAAGAAACATGGTGAATCCTTCAACAATACCTTGTTCAGGTAATTCATTTAAGAGAAAAGGAATTTTTGATGATACATTTGCCTTGTAAACAACCTTTCCAACAGTTCTAAGAAGGAAATATATCCCTCTATAATTAGATTTAGAATTAACTGAAAAGCGAACATCACCTTTTCTGTCCATATCAACAATAATCGGATTTTGATATTTACCAGGTCTAATATACAAATCGGAAACCTCATAAATATTATCAACATCCATTCCAATATTGCTAAAGAATTTTTTAACAGCATAAGCAATATCTTTTCCCTTAAACATAATATTTACATTCTCATCAACATGAACCGGGAAAAATCTAAAAAATGGATCACCGTAAATATATCCGGGAATATGTTGTGATCGTGAATTGAATTTATTAATCAAATTTTTTTCAAGTTTGTTTTTTATTGTTTTGTAAGGTTTTATTGTATTTTTATTGATTTTTTCCATTGTGTGGAATATTTTGGTTGATGTCATATTATTTTCTTTTAAAAAATAATGAACAAAACTTTTATATCCCCGTTCTTTAAAATATGCATTTCTTAGTTTTACGATATTTTTAATTTCAGTACTGTATTCAGATATAGGTTGAAAGAAATATTCTTTCTGCAATTTTTTAATTGTTTTTAATGATGTATTTCTCTGACATAAGTCCGCAATATGATTTGTTGTGGAATCCTTACTATTATATTGAATTCGTTTATTAATAACATTTTTCTGATGTGTTAAAAGGGCTGTGAAATATTCTTCAGATAATTTGCTTTTCTTTTCATAAACTTTATGAATACTAGCGATTTTATCAATTATCAATTTTTCATTTATATTAAATTTTGAATGTGCTTTTTTTTGTTCCTTAATAAGATAAGGAATATTTTGATTATATGTTATATAATTAATAAATTCATCAATAATATTATAATATTGATTATAATTCTCACTTGTAGCATTAGTAAAGAAATTCCACTTTTCTCTATTATACTTAATTGTAAGTTCTTCTATTGTTTGAACAGTTTCATTATAAATATCTATTAATTTTTGATCCATTGTTACTCCTTTTTTAGTATATTTTACATAAAAAACAAAAAAAGGCAAGAAAAATCGTTTAACTTGAATAATAGCAAAGGATAGAAGTGGAATCGCATTGTCTAAAAAGAGTGATAATGCAAAAAATATATGTAAAATACGGTATGTTATGTTTTTACTGTTATTGACATTTAATGTATATATCTTAATATGTATTTATGAATATTAAAGCATTTTTCAATAAAAATAAATTAATAAAAAGTATAGCATTAATTATTGCAATTATTATGTGGTTAAATGCAATGTTAAGCAGAGATGTTCAAATAGAAAAAACAGCTGATATTATATTAAGAAACATTCCTGATTCCCTTGTAATTACATCAATGAATCAATTAGAAACAGAGATAATACTTGAAGGGAAAAGTATGGAATTTATTCTTATGAAGTTATTCAGAAGAAAAGTGATTATAGAAATAAATCTTAATGATTTTAATATTGAACCAAATGAAAATTTAATGATTAACATTGATAATTCAATGATAAAGATCCCTTTTGTTGATGAAGAAATAAATATATTGCGTATTAAGGAAAAAATAATTATTTTATCAATGGATAGTTTGAGAGTAAAAGAAGTTCCGGTTGTTCCTGTACTGGAAAACAATCCTGCAAGCGGATATGTACGCTCAGGTGAGATTATTTATAATCCTGAAAAAGTAAGAATTAAGGGTGGCAAATCATTAATTGAAAAAATATTCCACATTGAAACCAGTTCAATAAATTTAGAAAATGCAACAAAAAACTTTTCTGAAAAAACATTAATAAAACATAATTATCAATTTATTACGGTTGAACCGAAAATTATTAATGTAACAATACCTGTTGATAAATTGATAAAAAGAAAACTTGACAGTGTTCCTGTTGAATTATTAAATGTTCCATTAAATTATGATATTAGCCCTGATTCAATGTATCTTACTGTTGAAGTTGAGGGACCGGAAGCAATTGTAAAAAACCTATTTGCGGGTGAATTGGCACCATTAATTGATGTATCAAATATAAGAGAAAAAGGAATATATAAATATCCTATAAATTTAAGATATAAAAACTTGAAGGTTTTATTGGTGATTCCGGATACAGTGGAGATTATTGCTGAATGACAGTAATCCTTGGTATTGAAACATCCTGTGATGAAACATCCATTGCTTTGGTGAAGGACGGAAGGGAAGTATTATCAAATATAGTAAGAACACAACATATACATGGAAAATTTGGTGGCGTTGTACCAGATATTTCTTCAAGGGAACATGCTGAATTCATTGATTTAGTTTATTATGAAGCAATAGATGAAGCCGGAATTGATATGAATAAAATTGATGCAATTGGTGTTGTAAATGGACCCGGACTTATTGGTTCATTAATGACAGGATTAATGTTTGCAAAGGGATTATCATTATATTATGAAAAACCACTTATTCCAGTAAATCATGTAGATGCTCATATATATGCTAATGTTTTAACTCATGGTAATTTAGAATTCCCATTATTATCACTTGTAGCATCAGGTGGACATACATCTTTATTTATTGTTAATAAAGAATTCAAAACAGAATTAATTGGAAAAACCGTTGATGATGCTGCCGGAGAAGCATTTGACAAATGCGCTAAAATGCTTAAATTGGGATATCCCGGAGGTCCATCAATTGAAAAACACTCAATTAATGGTAATGTAGCTTTCCATAGATTTCCAAGAGCAAAAATAAAGAAATTTGATTTTTCATTTAGTGGACTTAAAACATCTGTTTTATATTATCTTAATAACAAGGATAGTGATTTCATTAATGAAAATTTATCACACATTACTGCTTCATTACAGGAAGCAATTGTTGATCAATTGATTAATAAAATAATTGCTTCTTCGGAAGAATTTAATATTAATATACTATCGCTTGCCGGTGGTGTTTCTGCAAATATTAGATTAAGGGAAAAATTGGGGGAATATTGCACAAAAACAGGAAAGACATTGTATGTTCCGAAATTATGTTATTGTACTGATAATGCTGCAAATGTAGCTGGTATGGGATTTATGCTTTATCAGAATAAAAGTTTTGGTAATATGAAAACTAATGTGTATTCAAGGAAATAGAAACTTAATTATTTCTGTTTTTGTATAGGGATATTTTTTTACTAATATATACAATAAATTTAACATACCAGATATTTACTATTCTTGAACAAAAACGACGATAATCCGGATT
>CBDUZN010000198.1:0-3731 GCA_965371715.1 uncultured bacterium
AAATAAAAATAATCTATATGATAAAGAATGGCAATAATATATTGACTTTCCCTGATATTTTTGAAATGAATGGATTTAAAAAGGAATCAGATGAATTATTTACTCTTATGAAAGCTCCTTCCCGAATTCATTTAGAAGAGACACTTGAGTATGATTATGGTAAATCAAAAACATTAATGGGACATTTACCAATTGATTTTCTATTGGGCTTTATTATTAGCGTATTAACATTTATAATAAGTATAATATATATTAAAAAGGAGAAAAAATGAAAAAAATGTGTTTCATAATATTTATCATTTTATTTGTTATTAATGTATTTGGTATAGAAACAAATATTAGTAATTATCATATTAATGTAACACTTGATGATTCCTTAAAAACATTAAACGGATATGAAGATATTGTGTATATTAATAATTCAAATGATACACTTAGCAGTATTGTTTTTCATTTATATGCAAATATGTTTAAAAGCGGCTCAGAGTATTTAAAGAAATGCAATAAAACAGCAAACAATAAAACAGAGGGATTTATAGTGATTGATTCCATTATAATAGGAAATGACAATCATTTATCAGGGGAAGAAGATTACACATTATATACATTATTACTGAGTAATCCATTGTTGCCCAAAGATAGTTTATCATTAAGGGTATTTTTTAGACATAAAATCCCCAAACTATTTTTAAGGGAAGGATTTTCGGATATGGGATATGATATTTCTCAATGGTATCCCAAGATCGCCGTATATAATAATGGCAAATGGTCCGATTTCCAGGCATATAGATTTTCTGAATATTTTGGTGAATATGGGGATTATCATATTACTCTTACAATGAATGATAAATATTATGCATTTGGTTCAGGAGACATTATTGGTCCCGAAAGCGAGATTGAGAGAATTAAGGAAATAAGAGAATTAGGAATATGTAAAGAAGATACTTCAAGTAATTTCAAAACAATTGAAATGGCTGTAAGTAATGTGAATGATTTTGCTTTTATTTTGAGAAGTAATTTCAATATAATATATAATGATGAAAGTAAACCAATTATTGAAATCGTGTGCAGTAAATCAATGGTTGAATTATTTGAAGAGCAAGTTGAAAATGTAGAGAATATGTTTAAGTTTTATTCCGATAAATATATTGAGTATCCTTATGATAAAATTACTATTGCAGAAGGATTATTAAATGCCGGAGGCGGAATGGAATATCCGCGATTTACCATTATATCACCGGAAATTGTATCGGCAGATAAGATTCCATTTGTTTCAACATATTTACTTGAAGATGTTATTTGTCATGAAATCGCACATCAATGGTTTTATCTGATAATTGGTTCAGATGAAGCGGAGGAACCATTTATGGATGAAGCATTTGCTGTATTTTCGGAATTATCCTATATGGAAAGTAAATACGGAAAGCATGGAAATTATGTTTTTTTATTTAATAAACCTGTGATCTCTCTTTTTAATCAGCATTATCTTTTGTATAGTATTCAGCAAATAGACAAAGAATCTACTCCAATGAATACTCCATCATATGAATATGAAAAAATGCAAAACTATGGAACCAATGTTTATTCAAAGGGGTTTCTTTGTGTAAGGGCAATTGAGCATATGATTGGAGAAGAAAAGTTTAGAAAAATTATAAAACAGTATTTTGAAAAATATGCTTTCTCACATCCAACAATGCAGGATTTGTTTGAGTTTTTAAATGAGAAAACAGATAATATGTATTATATTGAATTACGCAATATATTGTATGAAAATGTTTATACCGATTATAGAATAAAGGGAGTGAAAAACTTTAATAATGATTATGAAATAACAATTGCCAATTCATCACCATTTGAATTTCCCATTGAAATTCAATTTATGTTTAAAGATGGTACAGACAGTATTATAAGAAAGAGTGTTGATGAAAATACAATACAAATGAAAGGAAAAGAAATATCAAATATAATTATTGATCCAAAACAGAAATATCTTGATTTGAATTATTATGATAATATAAAAAGATCACATTTCACATTCCATTTTTTGGATTTTGAGACAGATTATTTTGCGAATAATGTTTATGCATATCCATGGATAGAACATTCTCTTATTGACAGATTCTCGTATGGCGGGGAAGTATATATATGTGATAAACCAACATTAAAATTAAATGGAATAGGCACTTATGGGAAATTTGGATTGAAGATTTTTACTGGCTATAATCCTGATAATGGAATTTTATATAAACATCTTATGGAAAGTTATCAGGGAAATGATGTTAAAACGGGATTTATTCATATGTTCAAATATTCGGAGAATATATATTCAATAAATAATACATTAACAGCATTTAAAAGTAAATTAGATGGTAATTCATTTGCTTTGAATATTTATTCACGATATGCTATTAATAATGGAGACCAGTATTTTCTTTCAAGAATGGGTACATCAAAATTATCAATTCTTGGTTTTGATTACTTATATCATGGAAAAAAGAGTTTTATTAATTATTATGCTAAAACATGTGTTGAGTTTTCGGATGATATTATCTACTCCAATACAGAATTTCAAAGAATACTACTGAAAAGTGGTATATTTGTAGAGAAGAAGAATAGTCAAATTGGAATTGGATATCAAGCAGGTATTGAATATTCAGGAGGTATTGTATGGGGAGATAAAAATGGATATAGTGGAATGTATCTATATTCAAACCCCCTTAAATTATTCAGCGAGAAATCAATGTTTGAAAATAATTATCCTATGTCTATTGATTATACAAATGGTTTTGGATATCAAACTGATGACAGAATTGCTTATGGTTCAATACATAGATTTAGATTCTCTGCTGGTACAATGATACTAAGACCATATTTTGATTTTTATATGTCTGGTGATGACTACACAATTGATACCTATAATTATCAAGCGGGAATGCAGTTGAGATTTGGAAATATTATAAATATTGAGATTCCATTTTACAATGATACCAATGGTTTTATGATTATGGATGGAATATCAATCAATCTATCATCGGAGATAATTAAATAATGAGAATTGAAAAGAAGGAAACACTAAAGCAATTCTTAAAATATCTTAGTATTGGTTTATTAAATACAATAATAGGATTGTCTGTAATTTTCTTTTGCATGAAAATTTTGCATTTTACTTATATTATTTCAAATATTTCTGGTTATGCAGTAGGTTTGATATATAGTTTTATATGGAATAAGAACTGGACATTTAAGAGCAATGGAAGTGTAAGCGTAGAAACAGTAAAATTTCTAATTGTATTTGGGATTTCATATATTATTCAATTGGGAGCTTTAATATTTATTAAGGAAATTATGCATATTATTCCGGAAATTGCTCAAATTCTTGGAATAGGTGTATATACGATTACAAGTTTTACATTGAATAAATTTTTTACTTTCAGAAAGTAGGTGAAAATGAAAGAAAAAAAAGTACTTGTTGGGATAATCAGCAGTTCAATTGATTTGTCACATCTTTTTTCAAAGGGAATATACAGAATTCCTATTGAATTTAAACCAGCTCAGGATTTTGAAATAATTGCTTTTTACGAAAGTAGTAATATATTTGATTTTAAGGGGAAAATTCAATATTATGCTTCTGTAATGAATGTTAAACAGGTATCAGCCAAAAAGATTAGAAAAGAATTTGATATTGAAAACCCAAAGCATAAAGATTATTTACTTTACAAATTGGGAAAAAT
>CBDUZN010000199.1:0-3722 GCA_965371715.1 uncultured bacterium
AAAGAATCACAATTCAAAATAAGAAATCAGTTAGCATTGTTCCACATTTATCTACTCTAAAGTATATACTCTAAAGTAGAAATCAACAGAAATAATATTTCTGCTTTCTGGATCTGTCATCCCACTGCTCTTATTCTGTCATCCCGTACTTGATACGGGATCCAGTGTTTCCGCTCTATGTCTGTCATTTCTTCTTTTCCGTGGTCATCCCGTACTTGATACGGGATCAAGTATTTTCTTCTCTTCCCCGCCCTGAGCGAGCATTGCGAGCCGAAGGGTCTTTTCTTTCCCCCATCAGCATACTTAGCATACCAGTCATCAAACACTTCACCAAATTTTTCTACCATCATCCCCTTATAAAAAAAGTTATTGACATATGATAGCATATTTGCTATCATATCATTGTGAATAGAAAAGCATTAGGTAATCCTAAAAATGTTAAATTTATTGAAAAATATACCTATACAATTAAATGGTCTGAAGAAGATAAAATTCATATAGGGAAATGCTTAGAATTTCCTTCTTTATCAACTCACGGATATTCAATGGAAAAAGCTTTACATGAAATAATAAAAGTAGTATCCGCAACAATAGAATGGATGAAAGAAAACAATGAACCAATTCCTGAATCATTTAACTCAAGAAAATTTAAAGGCAATTTAACATTAAGGGTTCCTTCAGAAATCCATAGAGAATTAGCAATCAAATCTGCCGAGAAAGGAATATCAATCAATAAGTATATATTATCTAAGGTGATATAAAAAAATTTAACCTGATTTTTCAGAAATCATTGTAGCGGCATATTCTGCATATTCTGAGTAATCCGAAGAATATGTTACGCAACGCAAATCATTATCTTTCTTTCTTTCTTTCTTTTCCTACATGCTCCTTGAGCATGTTACCTCACACAACCAAACGGATGATGGACAGGTCAAGCCCTGTCCCTACAAACAAATGATATTATCTTCCTCCGCAGAAAATTGCTCTTGATGTTTCTTCCTCTTTGGAAAGGTGAAGACCATTTACTCTGAAGAGCATGGACACAACCCGCAGTGATATTCCTATATCACGGTCTCTATTCCAGAGCTCTTCATGGTAATGTTGTTACATTTTTCATCTTGTACATTCGTTATTTTCGTAGTATTTGTTGTATTTTTTTACGAATATATTTGTTGCGGGGGTTCGCCAACCGCCCCACAATATCTAAAAAACAATACTCTTTATAATCTTTCCTTTTTCAATAATATGAACAAAGTAAATACCTGATGCAAGTGGAATCTCCAATGCCTGTCTTTTTATATGTACTTCCTTAACTTCACTACCCAAAATATTATATACCTTTACAGTAAAATCACCATTACTGACAAATTTGAGTTTTCCAATCATTGATTGTATCTTTATTGTTTTCGGTTTATAATAAACCTTTATTGCAATTTTTACACTCTTTCCATTACTGTATCTTATTATTGCATTATATCTGTTGCCACCCTCTATTGGTGTAAAATCCTTGAATTTCAATGTTCCATTGCAATATGTATTTATGATTGTTTCACTATTGGTTCTACTGGTACTCTTATTCACCTTTACAAATGCTCCATTACCTGTAAATAGATTAAGGTCAATACAATTATCTCCTTCATAGCCCATAAATGTAGCAATCTGCTGAATAAACACCGTGGGTGTTCCATCAACACCGCCCGATGCATAACCGCTGCCCTTACCGCCCTGATATGAATTATCTGCCTTAACTATAGGTATTGTCTTTATTGTCCACATACTATCTTCAGCATACACAGTATCACTGGCATTATATGCCCAGACGCGATATCTATGCATCTTATCAGGTGCTAAACCGCTCATACCAATACTATCATAGGTCATTATACCATTACCGGGTCCAATTTCAGCAATAAAACTCCAGCCGAATGTTGTCTTTTTCATTATTGTAAAACCATCTTCATAATTTGTCTGGTCATTCCATTTGAGTACCATTGAAGTATTGGTAATGGAAAGCAGGGTTGCCTGTGAAATAATAGGCGGCGGCAATGTAGGCAGATCAAATGGCACTGTTGTATAGAATGCATAGCCATCATCCTTACCACCCTGATATGAATTGTCCGCCTTAACTATAGGGATTGTCTTAATTGTCCACATACTGTCTTCAGCATACACTGTATCACTATTATTATATGCCCAGACGCGATATCTATACATCTTATCAGGCGTTAGCCCACTCATACCTTCACCATCATATGTAATAATACCATTAGCAGGTCCCATCTGCCCAACAGAGTCCCAGCCAAATGTTGTCTTTCTCATTATCACAAAGGCATCCTCATAATTGGTTTCATCATTCCATTTGAATACCATTGAAGTATCGGTAATGGATAACAGTGTTGCCTGTGAAATAATTGGCGGCGGTAATGTAGGCAGATCAAATGGCACTGTTGTATAGAATGCATAGCCATCATCCTTACCGCCCTGATAGGAATTATCCGCTTTGGTTAATATTATTGTCTTTATTGTCCACATTGAATCAATTGCATAATCACTTACTGTATCTGCATCATATCCATATACCCTGTATTTATACATTCTATCAGGATTTAATCCGCTCATTCCTGTTCCATTATATGTCATTATTCCATCACCGGCACCTGTGCATCCAATGGAATCCCAGCCCACTCCCGTATCCCTTTCAATAATATAGCCCAATTCATAATCAATATGCTGCCATTTTAGCACCATTGAAGTATCGGTAATGGATAAAAGGGTTACCTGTGTAGGTGCAGCAAGGCAGAATACAGAGAGAGGAAATATTATTAATATAATTATAATTATATGTTTCATAATAACACCTATGGCGACCGAACACCGCGAAACCCACTGCCCCATTTATTATATGCTGTAACATAATGGCAGTAATACCGATTTGAAATTTGAAAATCTTTACAATCAGTATCTTGACCGCCACGGACCCCCGATTGAGGCCATCCTGTTACTGTGCCAATAACACCATCACCATGATTACCTGTATAACTTGTAGATGGAGCATAGCCATTATAAAGTATAATACATCGTTCTGTTAAGTTTGAACTTAGATCCATTACACCATAATATGATGCACCGGATTCAATCCTATTTCCTGTTGGTTCTGCACATCCGCCAACCCGATATGGATATGATACACAGATATTTGTATTTGCCGGGATTATCCTTTCACTATCAGATAAGGCAAATTCAATGCTACCCGTTGTATATGTATTTGTTCCCCATGCAAATTCATGATTAATAGGATATGTGGGTCCCCTGCATCCCTTTTCAAATTCAAGTTCTGTCATTGGTCTTAATCCCGCCCAGTCAAGATAATCAAATCCCCATTGATATTCAAGATATCCGCAGCCAATATACTCACCATCATCCGCTTCATCAAATACCGCATTATTATTGGCATCACAGCCATATACATTATCTATATGCTGGATATAATAACGGTTTGAACCATAGTTAGCAGGATAATGATTAATAGCTGCTGCAGAATCAAGTGTCATCAGAAAATCCCTATACTGCCCCTGCGTTATTTCATATCTCATCATATAGAATGGTGCATATCCCTTGGGAAATGCAGCAGGCAATGTACAGGCAGTAATAGAACCATCTGCCCATAGTTCACCCTCATTTGTGCCTATTATTATTGTGTCCTCCGATAAAATTTGATATGG
>CBDUZN010000200.1:0-3704 GCA_965371715.1 uncultured bacterium
TCCCTCTCTTATTCCTATAACTTGGTTTATCTCTCTTTTAATCAGAGAATGATCATGTGTTGCCATAAGAACAGCGGTGCCAAGAGTATTGATTTCAAATAAAAGATTCATAATTCCTGCAGTATTTTCAGGATCAACATTGCCGGTTGGTTCATCGGCTAATAGTATGAATGGTTCTCTAATAATGGCTCGCGCAATTGCAACTTTTTGCTGTTCCCCTCCGGACAATTGATATGGATACGAATTTCTCTTATGTGACATTTTCACTGATGCAAGTGCATCAAGGGTTTTTTTCCTTATATTTCTGTATGATTCCCCTGTAACCTTTAGGGCAAAGGCAACATTATCATAAACATTTCTATCCGGTAATAATTTGAAATCCTGGAATATTACTCCTATTTTTCTTCTCAAAAATGGAATTTCTTTTCTTTTAATTGTTCTGCTATCATAACCAGCTATATTTACATATCCATCCTCAGGAAAAAGATCAAGGTAAATCAGTTTCATAATTGTTGATTTGCCTGCTCCTGATTTTCCAATTAAAAATGCAAATTCACCCTTTTTGATTTCAAAACTTGCATTTTTGAGTGCAAGCCAATCACCCTGAAATGATTTTGATACATTATTGAATTCTATCATATAGGTATTTTCCTTTTTCAATAATACTTTCTTCATTAAGTTTATATTTCTTAAATAATTCATCAGGTGTGCCTGATTCTCCGAATGTATCCATTACGCCTATTCGTTCAACAGGTAATGGATTTGTTTCGGTGAGAACTGAACTAACAGCATCTCCAAGACCCCCATCAATCTGATGTTCTTCACAAACAAGAAATCCCTTTGTTGTTAATGCAGTTTTGGCTATTAAGTCCCGATCAATTGGTTTAACTGTAAACATATCAATAAGACCGGCATCAATGCCCATTGCTTCAAATCGGTTGAGTGTGTTTTTTGCTTTATGAACCATTGCTCCACAGGCAATAATGGTAATATCTTTCCCTCTTTTTATTTCAATGCCTTTTCCAATTTCAAATTTATCAGTAGATGAATAAATCTCAGGTAAAGTATTTCGCGGCAAGCGAATATAAGCATAGGATTTGAAATTTATAATGTCATTAAAGATATTTCTAAATAAATGTATATCTGATGGAACAATTACTGTCATTTTAGGAATTACTCTCATTAATGCAATATCTTCATTTGCCTGATGAGAAGCGCCATCTTCTCCAAGTGAAATTCCTCCATGTGTTACAACGATTTTAACAGGCCATCCGGGATAGCAGATAGAATTTCTAATTTGATCCCAAGCTCTTCCAGATGCGAAAAGTGCAAAGGATGAACAAAAAACAATTTTGCCTGTTGAAGCCAATCCGGCAGCTGTTGATATCATATCTGCTTCTGCAATCCCCATATCAAAGAATCTTTCCGGAAAAACATTCTTAAATGCTTCTGTTTGAGTAGATTTTGCCAAATCAGCATCAAGAACAACTATATCTTTATTTTCCTTACCTTTTTCAACAAGCATTTTACCATATTCTTTTCTCAATGAATAAAATTCAGGCATTTTCAAGTTCCTTTAATGCTTTTTTGTATTGTTCTTCATTTGGAGGAGAGCCATGCCATGCAACATTGTTTTCCATAAATGAAACACCCTTTCCTTTTATTGTGTTTGCAATAATAAAATTTGGTTTATTATTCTTACAGGAATTAAATCCACTTTCTATTTCATCAAAATTATGTCCATTGATCTCAATCACATTGAATCCAAAACTCTCAAATTTTTCTCTTGTCGGTTTGGGGTCTTTGATATCTTCAATAAATCCATCAATCTGCAAATGATTATAATCAAGAATAATTGTAAGATTATCAAGTTTATATCTATTAGATGTCATAAATGCTTCCCATATCTGTCCTTCGTTGATTTCACCATCACCAATAATACAATATACTTTAGCAGGACTATTGTCCATTTTTAATCCCATAGAAGCACCATTAGCAAATGATAAACCCTGCCCCAATGAACCTGTGGATGTTTCTGCATATTTTAATGATTTATGAGATGGATGTCCCTGTAATCTTGTATTTAATTTTCTGAATGTTAAGAGTTCTTTTTCATCAATCAGCCCTTTAAGTGCAAAGCAGGCATATAGAGCGGCGGATGCATGTCCCTTAGAAAGAATGAATCTATCTCTATCCTTATTATTATGATTATCTTTTGAATAATTCATTTTTTCAAAATAAAGATATATCATTAGATCAATTGCAGATAATGCACCACCAAGATGTCCTGAATGTGCATTAAAGATCTGATTTAAAATATGTATGCGTGCCTGCTTAGAGAGTTGTTGAAGGTATTTCTTATTCATTGATTTTTATACTAAATGAAAACATAATTAAAGTCAATATAAAACATAATGCAACATAGTTTCTAATAAATGAAAGAGAAAGGAAAAGAATAATAAAGAGTGAAAAATAAAAAATCCCAATTATTCTTTTTCAAATATTATAACAGTTTCAAAATGTCTTGTCTGAGGGAACATATCAAAAATAGCAGAACTTTTAATTGCAAAGCCGCTATTAACAATTTGCTTAGCATCTCTTGCTAATGTGGCAGGATCACATGAGATATACACAAATGTTTTGATTCTATTTTTTAGAAGGTTTTTTAAAAATAATGCACTCATTCCACAACGAGGAGGATCAACAATAAGAACATCGGGATTTTCATCAACAATAAGCAATGAATCAGAAATATTTCTCTGAATAACTTTTATATTCTTAATGTTATTTTCTTTGGCATTGATTCTTTGATAGTAAACAGAACTCTTTGAACCCTCAATAGAGATTACATTTTTAAACATATTAGCAAAATATAAAGAGAAAAGCCCAACCCCAGAATACAAATCCATTAATGTATTACCCCTTTTTATTGATGAGCGAATATAATTCAGCATTTTTAGAGTTATTTGCTGATTTGTCTGCATAAAATTGCCTTGAGAATATGTTAATACAATATTATCATAAATATCTTTAAGTTCATGATGTCCCTTTAGATTAGATATATCTTTTTTTGTAACAAGCATAATATTGTCAGCACTAAGCGTTTTCACCTTTAAAATTGTTTCAGGGTCAATCTCCCTTTTGCCGGGATAAAGCGTAAGAAGTGTTTCTCCTGCTGTTGATACCTTAAAATCAATAATATAAAATTGAATCATATATTCCCGAATGTTTTGCAATTCCTCAACAATAACATTTATTTCTTTTCTTGCAAGCATGCAATGATTGATATTTATAATTTGTTTTGAATTTCTTTTTCTGAATCCAAAATCATTTCTTGATGAACTGAAATCAATATGATTTCGGTAATTATATTTAGTAGATGCAAAAAAGTTAATATTATCTGCTAATTCAATGTCTCCATTTTTTTTAAATAATTCTTTTAATATCTCTGTTTTAATATGATTATGATATGAATAATTGATATGCTGAAAATCGCATCCCCCACAAATTCCGAAAAATTTACACTCAGGTTCTTTTCTATCATCTGATTTTACTATAACTCTTTTCAGTGAAGCATTTGTAAATCCCTTTTTTTCTGTAATGGGTTCAAATTCTACTGTTTCACCTGGTATGGTGTATGGAATAAAAACTACTTTTCCATCCTGTCTTCCTAACCCGGCTCCATCATTTATAATCTTTTCTAT
>CBDUZN010000201.1:0-3685 GCA_965371715.1 uncultured bacterium
CCTATTCCGGAATAATCCTTATTTTTTGCAAGATTGCTGTTTTGATTTCCCCAAGTGTACATAACTCTGATACCCATAGAGAAATTATCAATGGGTTTGTATTCTACCTGAGGCATATATGTAAATGCAGTATTATCCTTTATATTATTAAATGAAATAATTTCACATGCACCATTTAATGGAGAGAGAATTAATTTATCACGCATTAGAGGAAAACGAGAACCAAGAAATATATAATTATGAATATCACTATATTCATAATACATACCTCTGATGAATTGCGTACTAACATAGAAACCGTTTTTGAATGTATAATCCATTCCCATATCAGCTTTGATATAGAATTTTCCATTAATATTGAAAGAATCATTAATCCCCTGATTAAGCCCTGAAAGGTCTATTGTCATAATATCATTTTCCGGAATAAAGAAAGCAAGATTTCCCCATATCCCTACATTACCAAGAGATGATGAAAGAGATACTCCTGTAATATGTATGCGGGGATAATAAAGTACTGTATGAACATTGACCCTCCACGGAACACTTCCGGTTGTAACATACACACTATCTGCCCAGGGTGTTTTATCTTTCCAGTAAATATAATGCAATTTAATATCTCCAATACTGCTTTGAAATTCTCCTGATATTGAAATCTGAATATTGTCCTTTAATGAATTATTCATTTTCAGAGAATCTGTCATATTCTCTAAACTAACAAACATTGGTAGATCAAATGATCCCATATCATATTCATCAGGTAATATATGTGGAGTGAATAGAGGAATAATATTTATTTCGCATTTGAATCGTTCATAATAGCATAATACGGATAATGCATCATCACCAACTCTCCGTTCAAATGACCATCTATCTGTTTGATCATAGGCATTTAGTATATCAAATGAACTCATGATTTCACCAAATCCTAATGGCAATCTTTGCTTACCAATTTTTATATCAGTAAAGGAAAATGGGAATTCATATATATATGCATAAGCATTATTTATTCTGATATATGGATTATATATTGATGAAATATCGGATAAATCATCAAGTGAATTATATGGTTCTCTGTTTAATAAAAACAAGTCAATATCTGAAATGATTCTCATATTACTTATTTTGAATTGCATTAATAGATTTAGATTATTTTCATTATATATTACATTGAGGTTATTACTAAAGTCTATTCGTAGGTCTGAATAGATGTTAGCATTAAAAAGTAAACTTGAACAAATCATTAGAGGAATCAGGAATAAGCCAATCAATATAGAAAAAAGTTTCATTACAAACCCCTTTCTAATGTACGAGTTGAGAAGAAATCATCATTTATATCTGTATTGATATTAATATCATTAACAGACATAATAGTTTTACTGCTTGAATGAATATTGCTCATTATTGCTTTTTTTGCATATACATAATTTCCTATTGTTGTAAGATCTGATTGTTCAAGTGTCTTAATATGCTTATTCGATTTATTGAAGTATTTTATTGTTATTGGGTATAAAAGGGTTTTGTTCACTTCAAGAATAATGCTTTGATAATCAGAAGTTTTATCTTCTTTCAATTCAAGTGTAATAATTATTATACTATCATTTTCTTCTGTAATTTCATAATCATACCATTTAGAGTATTCACGAATTTCCATATCTTCGTAGGAAAAGTCTGTTCCAGCAAATGAGGCATTTTTTATATGCGAGGCAATTTTTTTTATTGTATTATATGCAGGTAAATACATATACATTTCATTATTAGGTAAAGAGAGAAATCCAATCCCCATGTCATCAGCGGGCTTGGTAAAAAACACAAGTCGCCTACCATTTTTTTTCTGATATATTACAAGTGTTTTTGATGATTCATTTCCTGCATTATCATTTATATTGAGTGTTACAGTCATTTTCTGATCTTCAATGATCAAATTATTGCTATCAATCTTTTCAAGTATATTCATTTCTCCATACATAAATAGCATTGAACAAAGTAGTATAATTCCAATCATTAATTTCATTTATTACCTCCTTTCAGGAATTTTTGAATTTTGGGGAAAAGCAGAATTACGGATGGCAGTATTGTAGTTGCTGCAAATGCTGATGCAAGCATTGTAATAGCTGTTAGGAGACCGAATCTGCGCAGGGGAACAAGTTCTGCAAACATCAGAACAATGAAGCCGGATGCAACAGTGAGCATATTAATAAAAATGGCTCTTCCTGATGAATTGAGAGTTCTAAGTAATCTGTCTTTTATGTTTTTACTTTTTTCCTTTTTTAATCTTTCGAGAAAATGTATTGTATAATCAATTCCTATTCCTATTGTGATACTGCCCACAAGTGCAGTCGCAATATCCAGAGGGATTTTGAATAAACCCATAATACCGAAAACCACAATAAGTGTAAATAAAATGGGAATCATGCCTATTAGTCCGGCAATAACATTTTTTAGCAATATACATAAAATGATAAATATGAATAGAGATGCAATAAGAAGAGAATTGATCTGCGATCTGATAATACTTCTATCAATATCAATATTGAGAAGCGGCATTCCGGACATAATGAATTTAATATTTTCATTACTTAGGGAATCCAGTAAGGGATTAAATTCTTTCATAAATATATTTACCCGTTTAACCTCCATACCATTTTCAAATGATGCCTGAACAAGTCCTTCATTGAACTGTGCATTTATTAGATTGGCAATAATTTCATCTCCTTCAATGAGGAAACATAGATTGCCGATTTTTCTATTTGATGGAATTATTTTTTTCCCTTCAACAATCATATTCATCTTTTTAATTACTTCGGAAATTGCGCTAACATTATGAATATCATCTTCTTTCTTTAATCTGTTTACCAATATATCCATTTTTACAAGATTGACTGAATCACGCAAATTACCCTGTACAAGGATTTGGATATAATCGGAACCGCCAAACTTTTCTCTGATTAACATTGCACTTTGACTGGTATAAGTATTCTTGTCAAAATAGTCAGCAATATCTACTTTTCTCTCAATAAAAAATAGTCCTGAGAACATAATCATTGCAATGATTATACCTGTTAGTAGAACATATACAGGATGTAGAATAATAAATCTATTTAGATGATTTAATGGCGTAAAAACAATTTCACCTCGTTTTTTCTTGTTTGGGAGAAATGAAAGAGCAGCAGGTGAAAATGTAATAGAAATTAAAAGAGCAAATAGAATGCCAATTGATGCAAATATACCGAAATCCCTTATCATTAAGAGATATGATCCGAATATAAAGGACATAAATCCGATAAATGTTGTTAGTCCTGCAAGAATTATGGGAATATATACATTTGAAAAGGAATACTGTGTGTGTTCCAAACGGGTTTTACAGCAATCAGTATCTTCATTATACCTGCTTAGCAGATGAATACTATATGCTGAGCCCACAGCTAATAGAATAACAGGAATAATATTGGATATTAATGTGAATGGTTTTTTTAGCAAAGCCATTAATCCAATTGTCCATATTATTGCAATAATAACAGACAGTAGAGGAAGAGCAATGCCTCTTAATGATCTGAAACAAACACCCAGTACAGCAATGATCAGGATGCAGAGAATGGGAATGAGAAGTTTTAAATCCTTTGTTATTGCAATATTAATATCCTTGATAAGAAATGGTTGACCGCCAAAATAGGTATGCTCAGAGAAA
>CBDUZN010000202.1:0-3586 GCA_965371715.1 uncultured bacterium
GAAGAATATGAAAATTATTTACCTGAATTATTAAGCAAATTAAAGAGAAACTACTCAATGGTGTTAAATACAAACAGATATAGATTTGCAGAAAAATTAGCAGATGATTTCAGGATAAACAATAATATGGGAAACTATCCTGCAGGGTCTCTTTTGAATGTCATAAAAGACCTTGGTATTCTAGTTTTTGTATTTGATATGGAAAAGAATGGTTCCGCTGCTTCTCTTGTAAATGAAAATGGAGCTTCTATTCTAATTAATCGTAATAATGCACCATGGAGACGATACTTTGATATTGCTCATGAATTGTATCATATACTTACATGGAATATGTATGACTTTTCAAAGACCGATAATAATCTGACCGAAGATGATTTAGAAGAGAAATATGCTAATGCTTTTGCAGCATCACTATTAATGCCCAAACCGTCTGTACTAATGGCAGCTGAAAAATTTCATCAGAGTAATGGAGACATTAATAAAAGATTCATATTGGAAAATGCATTAAAATATATGGTATCTGTAGAAGCTTTTATGAATCGATTACAATTCTTGAATGTAATATCAGAAAGTAAAAAACAGGAATTAAAGGATGAGAGTATAAAAAAGGAATATTGGAATAAATTTGATTATAGCGAAGGAACTTTACCTATTGATGAATACCCTATTGAATATCTCATGCTTGTTTATTCAGCTTATGAGAAACAAAGGATTTCAAAGATGAAATTTGCAGGTTATTTAAATAAAAACATTGGTGAAATTGATCACTATATAACACAAAGGGGTTTATGAAGGAATGCCTGGATCAAGGTTCTGAATTAATGATTCAAGATATGTTAGTGTAGATACGGTATATCAAAAAATAATAGAAATCAACGAAATCAACGAGCGTCCCTTATAAAGACTTATTAATACTTGTAATATTATAATTTTATAATATAATAAATAATATAATGTAAAATATAAGGGAAAATTTGCATGAATGAAAAATTGATACGGTTAGTTAGTCAGTTCAAAGAGCATTATGAGGAATATAAGAGTACTTCCTATGATGAGAGTAATACAAGAACGGACTTTATTGATAAGTTTTTTGAATGTTTGGGATGGGATGTAAGGAATGATGCGGGGTATGCGGAGAATTATCGTGAGGTGGTGAGAGAGGATTCTGTTATTATACAGGGAAAACCAAAAGCACCGGATTATTCATTCAGGATTGGTGGTATTAGAAAATTCTTTGTGGAAGCAAAAAAACCATCTATTGATATTAAAATGAATATTGGAGCTGCCTATCAGTTAAGGCGATATGCCTATACTGCCAAACTTCCATTATCCATACTTACGGATTTTGAGGAATTTGCCGTTTATGATACACGGATTAAACCCAAATCAACAGACAAGGCATCAGTAGCAAGGGTGTTTTACTGTAAATTTGATGAATATGAAAAACAGTGGGAATTTATTAATGCAACATTCTCCAAACAGGCAATTCTAAAAGGCAGTTTTGATAAATATGTAAAGGATAATAAGAGAAAGAAGGGTACCTCAGAGGTTGATAAGGAATTTCTGAAACAGATAGATAGATGGCGAAATGATTTGGCAAGAAATATTGCTTTAAGGAATAGTGAATTATCAATATATGATCTCAATTTTGCCGTTCAGAAAATTATTGATAGAATAATCTTTCTAAGGATTGCAGAAGACAGGGGAATGGAGGAATATGGAACATTACGCAAATTATCATTAAATAAGGAAAAGACATATCATATATACAAGGAATTAATTAAATATTTCCAAAAAGCAGATGAAAAATATAATTCAGGTTTATTTGATTTTAAGGCAGATACTGTTACTCCAAAATTAATCATAGACCATAAGATATTCAATGAAATTATTAATGATCTATATTATCCCAATTCACCTTATGAGTTTTCGGTTTTACCTATTGAGATACTTGGAAACATATATGAACAGTTCTTGGGTAAAACAATACGATTAACACCATCTCATCAGGCAAAGGTAGAAGAAAAGCCGGAAGTGAGAAAAGCCGGCGGAGTGTATTACACCCCCCAGTATATAGTTAATTATATTGTGAAGAACACATTAGGCGAGAAGATAAGGAATAAGTCCCCTAAACAAATTGAAACTCTAACAGTGCTTGATCCTGCCTGCGGTTCCGGTAGTTTTCTTATTACTGCCTATGATTATCTTCTTAAACATTATTTGAATTATTACAGAAAACCCAAACAATTGAATAATGCATTAAAGAAGAATATTATATATCGATATAAAGATAATGATTACAGATTGAGTATTGATACCAAAAGACAAATATTAGTAAAACATATTTATGGAGTTGATATTGATTCACAGGCAGTTGAGGTATCCAAACTTTCACTTCTACTAAAAATTATGGAAGATGAACACCTTGAAACAACACAGCATTTATTTACAAGAAGGGAGATGAAACTCCTGCCCGATTTATCAAGTAATATTAAATGTGGTAATTCACTTATTGGGAGTGATTTCTTTGAAGGACAACAGATTGATCTATTTAATGATGAACTAATTAGAAAAATCAATGCCTTTGACTGGGATAAAGAATTTTCCGAAATTTTTTCCACCGGCGGCTTTGATGTGGTGATAGGAAATCCGCCGTATATACAAATACAATCATTGGATTCTGAAATAGAAAAAACCATTCTGCAAAATGCAGGATATAAAACTTTCAAAAGAACAGCAGATATTTACTGTTTATTTTATGAAAAAGGAATTCAAATACTTCAGGACAATGGATTGCTTGGTTTCATTACATCAAACAAATGGATGAGAGCAGGTTATGGAGATAATATTAGAGAGTTTTTTAGTAATAATACTAATCCATTAAAGATTATTGATTTTGCCGGATACAAGGTATTTGAAAGTGCAGCTGTTGATACGAGTATTCTTATAATTGAAAAAGCAAAAAATAGAGGAAGAACAGAATCTTTACAAATAGGTAATGATTTTAGCAATTTAATTTTATTAGAACATTATTTTAAAGAAAAATCACTCAACTCATCATTCAATACATCATCAGGGTGGATAATTGTCTCAGATATCGAAAAGAAAATAATTGAGAAAATCGAGAAATATGGAACACCGCTTAAGGATTGGGATGTGAAAATATATAGAGGAGTATTAACAGGTTTTAATGAAGCATTCATTATTGATGAGAAGAAAAAGGATGAATTAATAAAAGAAGATAAAAAAAGTACAGAAATTATAAAACCCATTCTTAGAGGTAGAGATATAGAAAAATACAAGACAAATTTTGCTGATAAGTGGTTGATTACAACTTTTCCTGCTTTGAAAATAAATATTAAGGATTATCCTGAAATAAGTAATTATTTAAAATCTTTTGGAAAACGGTTAAGCCAGTCAGGAGAAAAAGGGTGCAGAAAAAAAACAAATAATAAATGGTTTGAAACGCAAGATACGATAGCTTATTATAATGAATTTGAAAAGGAAAAAATCGTTTGGAATCCTGTATCAGGAGAGTATAGATTTGCCCATATAAAATCTGGATATTATTTTAACAATTCATTAT
>CBDUZN010000203.1:0-3535 GCA_965371715.1 uncultured bacterium
CTGTGAACATATAATATACAGTATGTTCTGTTAAAAATGGTCTTACTAATCTTGTTTTTACTTCAAAATCAGGATATGATATATCTTGTCCTGATGATATTAGATTTATCTTTTTACTGTAATTATCCTTATAATACCACATATTTACTGTATTATCCTCTTCTACAAAACTGATATATGAACCTCTCTTGACTTTGGGATACTTCTTATCTGTTTCTGTATTATCTCCAAAGAATCTGCTATTATCAAGATATATTCTGTATTCATCAGCTCCTGTAGCAATTTCTTCTTCCCAGACAAGTGATATATTGTCTCCGTATGCATCTATATGCGGATTACGAGATATTTGATCAATGGAAAATGATTTTCTTTCGGGAAAATACCATTCAGAAACATTACTTCTATACCATTTCCAGCAAATCTCAGAATTTATATCCTCAAATGCAATTATAGGTTCATTTTCTGTTGTGTTAATATTGGAAAACATACAGATTGATGGATTATGAGCAGGGATTACAAGATAACCTGATTCCGTAAGCTCTCCATCAGGATATATTAACACCTCTACCTCAGCATTCTCCGGATCATCATAAGGAAATACCGCATGAACCAAATGTGGAAATATAATATTACCAAGATACATTATTCCTGATGAATGTAATAAATTAGTTATATTATTACTCCACATACTGCCCGCCTCTACGAATATTGACCCATTGATTACTGTCCCAGGATTAGGTAATCCTGCATTATCATATATGTATCCAGCTCCATTATCATAAAATATCCCATCTATTGTTCCTTCTGTTATTGCCATTGATGGATTCTGTCCATATGCTTTGTCCCATACATACCACCAATCGCCATTATTAGTGCTGGATGCCTCTATTACCCTTTTTATTCTTGGTGGTATAAATGGATCGGGATTTGGATTATACTGATAATATGTCATGCATAGTTCACCTGTCTCACTAAACCTTATTATATTATTCCCATTATTTGGTCCTGTTGCTTTTTCCGAATATGACCACATGTATGGCTCTATTGTTCCTGTATATGTTCTGTATGTCTCTTTTGTAACTTCAATATTCATTTTCTTTGTATAGGATGTGTTTTCATTTGTTGTTACTATACCAGTAGGTCCGGTAATTCCTGAATATGATATATCCAGTTCATTATTTATACTTACTGTTGCACCTAATAATGGAGTTGGAATATAATCAGGGTTCTCGGGATAAATTGGTCCCCCTTTTACTTGTATCAGTATGTTTTCTTCTCTTAAAACACCTAATTCCTCTGTATGAATAACATACATTTCATGTATTATTATATTAAAATTACCTGTATAAGCTTTATGAAATGGTATAACGGGAATATTAACTGATGCCACCCCATCTGTTTCTGTGTAAATATTAAAGGAAGCAATTCCAGATGTGTTTGTTAAGTTCTCTAATATCTGACCATCAGGTAAACTTATTGTTACAAGTATATTTGGCAATGATTCTCCTAAATAATTCTTCACTGCAACATTGAATATTTCATTTTTATATCCATATATTCTTGGCAAATAACTTATTTGTAAATCATTCATAATAAATTGTATTATGTATAATCCATCATCCCCATCTGTAACATAAGCTAATTTATCAACTACATGTACTCCTTCGGCAAAAACATGTGTATCATAAAATCCTATTTCTGTTGGATTTGCCGGGTCTGATACATCAATAATTCTTATTCCATCAGCGTAATCTGCCACATATGCATAAATATCAACTACATAAACACTATGTGCATAATTACCTGTATTATACAAACCTGTCTCAACTGGATTTACCGGGTCTGATACATTTATTATTTTTAAACCAGATCCATTCGCCACATATGCAAATGTGTCAACTACATATACTTCTAATGCCCAACCTGTATTATAAAAACCTATTTCTATTGGATTAGTTGGGTCCGATACATTGATTATTCTTAATCCTTGACCAAGATCTGCCACATAAGCAAAGGTGTCGATTACATAAACATCATATGCCTGACCACCTGTATCGTAAAAACCTATTTCTGTTGGATTAGTTGGGTCTGATACATCGATAATTCTTATTCCATCATTCTGATCTGCAACATATGCATAAGTATCCACTACATAAACACTCAATGCACCACTAGCTGTATCATAATAACCCATCTGTACCGGATTTGTTGGGTCGGATACATTAATTATTCTTAATCCATCATTCCCATCTGCTACATAGGCAAATTTATCAATTACATAAACACCATATGCATTACCATTTGTATCATAAAATCCTATTTCTATTGGTTTTGTCGGGTCTGATACATTGATAATACTTAATCCATCATTTCCATTTGCAATATAAGCCAATGTATCAACTATATGAACACCTCTGGCATAACCATTTGTATCATCATAAAATCCTATTTCTATTGGATTTATTGGGTCTGATACCTTAATTATCCTTAGTCCAGACCATTGATCTGCTATATAAGCAAATGCATCAATCACATGTACTTTTTTTGCCGCATCATTTGTATTATAAAATCCTGTTTCTAGCGGAGTAGTAGGGTCGGATACATTAATTATTCTTAATCCATCATTTCTATCTGCTACATAGGCAAATGTATCAACTACATAAACACCGTATGCATAACTATTTGTATCATAGAATCCTATTTCTAGTGGAGTAGTAGGATCTGATATATTGATAATTCTTAAACCATCAGCATAATCTGCTACATAAGCCAATGTGTCAACTACATATACCCCCAATGCAGAACTAGCTGTATCATAGTAACCCACCTGTACTGGGTTTACTGGATCTGATACATTGACTATTATTAATCCATTATTTCCATCTACTATATAGGCAAGTGTATCAATTACATAAACACCGTATGCATTACCATTTGTATCATAAAATCCTGTTTCTATTGGGTTTGCTAAGTCTGATACATTGATTATTCTTAGTCCTTTAACATCATCTGCTACATAGGCAAATGTATCAATTACATAAACACCGTATGCATTACCATTTGTATCATAAAATCCTGTTTCTATTGGAGTAGTAGGATCTGATATATTGATAATTCTTATTCCACCCCAATCATTTGCCACATATGCTAATGAATCCTTAATAAATATATCTCTCACTATTGATGGAACACTTATCTCAGCAAGTAATTGTGGATTTGTTACATCTTTTATATTCAATATCTTTACATAACCACCATCGCCCATATAAGCAATTGTATCCTTTACAAATACTGCATAACAGGGTTCTGGAAACCATCCACCCACAAGTGTACAATTCAATGAATCTCCTGTTGCTTTTATATCATTCGTCCCTATTATTATATCTCTTTTATCTATTGATAAATCTCTATTAAAACTATCTGGGATTACCTGCCCGTTTAGTACCAGACACAATACAAATAACATCATGATTAATAGAATACTCATTAACCTAATCTTCATAATTCCCCCTTTGTAATATGTGATTTGTTAGAG
>CBDUZN010000204.1:0-3507 GCA_965371715.1 uncultured bacterium
GAAGGATATTCTATAACAATAAGGGGACATTTATTTATAGTAACTTGAGGTTACATTTTTTATTGGTAACTACAAATTTATAAATTTAACTTGTAAATACTTAAAAAATAAATATAATATATAGATTAATAAAACAAGGAGTTGGGATGATTGTAGAATGTCCTAAATGCAATAGAAAATATGAAGTTGAGGATGCATATATTCCAATAGGCGGCGCACCAATAAAGTGTCCAAATTGTGGTAATATTTTTGGTATATATGTTGAACCTATTGATATACCTATGAAACCAGTTATTGAAGAAAATTCGACTCAATCTACCTCACCTCAACAGACTACACCTCCTGTACAAGAGCCAGCTCCCCAGCAACCCAATCCACCTGTACAAGAAGAAGCTGCTCCAACAATTTTGGGTAATTCATTTGAAGAGTCAAAACCCCAATCAGCAGCTCCGGAATTAGGTGCACTTGGCAATCTTGGACAAGAATCACAAACAGAAAGTATTCCTGAATTAGGAAATATTAACAATAAAGATATTAATTCTACCTCTGCAATTAATCCGCAAGCACAGGAACCTGTACCTGCAGAACCTTCAACTGATTTGAATGCGTTTGGCAATATTCAACCAATTGAAACCAATGATTCAACTCCTCCTGACTTAGGTGCTATGATGAATCAATCTACTGACACATTGCAAACAGAAGCCTCTTCACAAAATCCCAGCAGCTTTGGTAATATCCCATTAGAAGAAACACCTGCTCCTGATTTAGGAGCAATGCTTAATAATGCAGAACCAAATACTGATACAGAACCACCCTCAACTGATTTTGGTGGATTTGGCAATATTCAACCGGATGCTTCTATTCCACCTTCTCCTGAACCAACTACTCCTGATTTAAGCAATACTGCAGATACACCGCCATCATCTGAAATACCATCAACATCTCCTGATGTTTCTCAAACTACACCTGAACCAGCTCCTCAACCAATGCCAACTGATGATAAGAAACCAAAGAAAAAACTCGGAAGCAATTTATTTGAAAGTATATTAGCAGGATTTACATTGCCGGATAATTTCAAAAATCTCCCTGCAAATGTACAAAAAAATCATAAAAGTTCTATAAAGTTAGCAAGGCAATTAGCCAAAGATATTTTACTTTATCATAAAGATGATGTCGAAAGAGGTTTGGGAAGTGGAAATCTGAAAACCGCATTGAAAGATGAAGTTGATAAATCATTCAAGTTTTATCAACAAAGAGTTGAACCTGAAATACTCCAAAATTCAAATTATTTTACTGAAGCATTAAATAAGATCATTGCAAAAGGACAAGCAATATTTTAGAAAAGAAATATAATTAAAATAAATAAGTTATCATAATATCTATTTCTGAACTCTCCTAAGCAATCGTGTGAACCCTTTACATCATGTACATTCTGAATAATTTGAGGTTTATTCCGAATAATCTGAGGAATAAATTACGCAAAACAGTAGTAATCCGAGGTACATTCCGAATAATCTGAGGAACAAATTACGCATTAATAATCTGAGGAATGTATTACGCAACGCAAATCATGATTATTTTCTTTCTTTCCATTCTTAATCTTTCTTCTTCTTTGGAAAGGTGAGGACTATTTACTCAGAAGAGCATGGACTCAACCCGTAGTAATATTCCTATATTACGGTTTCTATTCCAGAGCTCCTCTGAGTAATTGTGTGAACCTTTTCATCTTAATTATATTGTTTTTTTCTTCTGTTTATAATAATTCTTCAAATAATCAAGTATTATTGATCTATCTTTGATTTGATTTTTCAATGCAAATTCATTCCCTTCATCAATAAGCCGACCAATTAATGGTGATGGTTTTATTTTAAATGTTTTCATAATATCATTACCGGTAATAAATCTAATTTTCTTTTCCTTTAGTTTGTTAGAAATCATTTTCATTTTTCTAAATAATTTTATGTAATTTTTATCAATAATCCCTTCTGATGAGAATTTGTCAGCCATTGTAAGAATAATCAAACCACCAATATCTTCACCAGCATCCCTGAATAATCTAAAAAATCCCCTCCGCGTAACATTATCCGTTGATAGTATCATATGTGGTCTCATATGCATCCTAATTAATTTACTAATTCGCTTAATCATTTGATTGGACATTTTTAGATCATTTTTCAGTATCTCAACAGTAACTATGGCACTCTTCAAATCATGACCTGCAAAAGAGAGTTTGTTTTTCTTTTTAACTTCCATGATTGGCTTTGTAATATCATGAAAAAGAGCCGCAAGATACAATTCATAAATATGGTTTATTGCATATTCCTTTAAATCTTTGTTTGATATATGCTTTATAACTTCATCAATACCATAAACAGTTTTAAGTAAATGATTATAAAGTGTTTTTGTTTTGAATTTTTTGTGATAATAGTTTGTTGTTTTTAAGAGATAAGGAAATATATTTAAAAGTAGATTTACTTCATTTAATTCTTTAAATATGTGGGAAGATTCAGGTTTTGAAAATATTGTTATAAGTTCAGTATTAATGCGTTCTTTGGAAATCTCCTTAATCAAATGTACATTATTCTTTATATCTGATTTCAATCCTTTGGCAAATTCAAATCCTAATTCTTTTTTTAACCTATAAGCCCTAAGCATTCTTAATGGATCATCGTTAAAAGAATTTTTACTAACTGTTCTAATAATTTGTTTTTCTAAATCCTTAATACCATTAACAATATCAATCACATTGCCCTCTGTATCGCAAGCAATAGCATTGATTGTGAAATCCCTTCGCAGAATATCCTTTTTTAATCCATTTTCTGGAATATTAACATCAATAAAATTATTATTAAAAATAAACCGAGCAGTTCCAAATCGTTCATTAATTATAAATGGTTTGCATTTCAATGCTTTTTCAACTTCTTTCATTGAGTCAAAAACAACAATATCAATATCTTTGGGAATTCTTCCAAGAATAATATCTCTAACAAATCCACCTACAATATATAATTCAATATTATTGAACTTTCTAAGTATTTTTTTATATTTAATTGGTATCTTAATCTTCATTTCTAATAAATATCAGTATATTTTCTATTGATTACTTCAATAATATCATCCTTGCTGTAACCATATTCCTTACTTCTTAAAAGAAATTCTTCGGTTAATTCATTAATAAATAATGTTTTTTGTTTACTTTTATCTGTTTCATCAATATCATTTATTATACTTCCTCTTCTTCCATCTAATTTAATGATATTTTCATCACTAAGTTCATAATAAGCTCTTGCAACAGTATTAATAGCAACCTCAAGATGAGAAGCAAGCACTCTGATGCTTGGGAGAACTGTTCCTGTTTCCAATTCACCACTTAAAGCAAGACCCTTTATCTGATTTTTTATTTGCTTATAAACAGAGACCGGGGAAGAAGAATCAATAAATATATTCATATTTCTCCTTTGTATTTACTATATGATACAATAAATAATGTAATAGTCAAGAGGGAAA
>CBDUZN010000205.1:0-3505 GCA_965371715.1 uncultured bacterium
TTCCCGAATCAAGGAATATCACATTGTCCGAATATCTTAATGTTGATAATCTATTTGACACAATAAAACATGTAATATCACTAAATAACTTATTTATATCATTCCATAATTTTTCTTCATTATCAGCATCAAGTGAAGCAGTAATATCATCAAGAATTAATATTTCCGGCTTTTTTGCTAATGCTCTTGCTATGGCAATTCTCTGTTTCTGTCCACCTGAAAGGGATATTCCTCTTTGCCCTACAAGCGTATTCTCCCCATCCTGAAATTGTCCTATTTCTTTTTCCATTTGAACTGCTTTAATAATCTTTTTATAAAGTTCATCTTCAATCTCTTCTGTTCCGAAAATAACATTATCCCTTACTGTTCCTGAGAATAAAAGCGGCTCCTGTGATACATATCCAATTATATTTCTGAAATTATTATGATTTATATGATTCAAAGAAGTATTGTTAATTTTTATATTACCATTTGTTGGTTGTAACATTCCTGTTAAGAGTCCAAGAATTGTAGTTTTTCCCGAACCAACAGGTCCAATAATAACTACCTTTTCTCCTCTTTTAACTGTAAATGTTACATTGTTCAAAACACATTCATTTTCACTATAACAAAACTTAATATCATTAAATTCTATTTTATCAATTTGATTTATTTGTTTTTTCTCTTTATTCTCACAAAATATTGATGGATAGTTTTTTATTTCTTCCAATCTATCAATATTCACAAATGCCTGCTTTCCTGAAACAAATAGTTGCGGCAAATCTAATATTGGATAAATAAGCATAGCAAGATATGTATAAAATGCAAAAAATGTTCCAATGCTGATTGATCCCTTTACTACCATATATCCGCCAAATACAATAATCCCTATTTGTGCAAATCTATCTATGTATTCATATATAAGATGCAGTAATGTATTTAATTTTACTACATTCATCTCGGTTTTGAATCTCTCTTTTAATGCATTATTAAAAAATCTTTTGTACTTATTCTCACTTGCAAATGCCTTTATTATGCGTATTCCTGAAAAACTCATTTCTAATTGATTGTTTATCTCACTAATCGATTCCTGGTTTTTCTTGAATCTTGAATACAGCTTTTCACTTGTAATATAAAAAACTAAAATCATTACTGGTAAAGGAATTAATGATAATAATGTTAATTTCCAATTAAGATAAAACATTGCTAAAAAACAAAAAACAATTTTACTAAATGATTCAAATGCCCTAAAAATACCTGAACAGGCAAACCAGCATATTTTTGGGAAATCCGCTAAATCATCTGTTAATCTTGTAACCAAGTCACCTGTTCTATATTTATTGAAGAAATTATAATCCTTTGTTAATATACTTGAAAAATATCTTTTTCTTAAAACATATTCAAAAATTAAGTTCATTAAAGCCCTGAAAGCAGGATATATTCCTGCAATCATTTTAACTATCCCCATGCTTATAAGGACCATAATAATGCGATACACTTCTTTTTCCGGAGAAGGATATGCATCAGGACGAATTAAAATATCTGAAATTGTATCAAGTAAATTTCTGAAAACTAATGGATATGCCACTGTAACACCTGTTGATAAAATAGTGAGTAGCATTAAAATCAGAATAAAACCCTTATGCTTTCTCCACAATTGCCATAGCCATTTAATGTGATACATTGTTGTCTCCCTTAACTGATAGAAATTGTAATTCAACAAGTTTCTGATATTCCTTAGATGATTTCATTAATTCCGAATGTTTTCCTCTTGCAATTATCTGCCCATTTGAAAATAGAAGTATTTTATCCGCATTAACAACAGAAGATAATCTGTGTGCAACTATAATTGCTGTTTTATTCTTTAAGATTTTATCCATTACTTTTTGAATCTTTTTTTCTGTTTGTGCATCAACAGATGATGTTGCCTCATCCATTATTATAATTTCAGGAGAAATAACTAATGCTCTGGCAAAACTCAGCAATTGTTTTTCGCCAACAGATATATTTTGTCCTCTTTCATTGAGTTCCATATCAATCCCATCTTTTTTCTTAGAAATGAAATTGTCTGCTTCTACTGCTTTTAATGCTTTTTCAACCTGTTCTTTACTAATATCATCATTATAAATTCTTACATTTTCAATAATATTACCAGGGAATAGATAAATATCCTGTAATACTAATCCTATCATTTTTCTCCATTTTTTTAATGGAAAATCATTTATATTATTATCGTCAACAGTTATGCTGCCCTTATTAACTGCATAAAATCGTTCCAAAAGCGATACGGTAGTTGTTTTCCCACTACCGGAAGCACCTACAAAGGCAACCTTTTCCCCTTTCCTTATTTCAAAACAAATATCCTTTAATACCCATTCATCTTTCTTGTATTTAAACCACACATTATCAAACCTAATGCTTTTTTTGAATATCGGAACAATTCCTTTTTCATTGTTTTTTTCTATTTTCATATCAAGAATACTGAATATTCGCTCCAATGAAACAAATGCCCTTTGAATCATATTAAATGTTTCTGAAATCATAATAATCGGTTCAAACATTCTTCTTCCATATTGAATAAATACAATTAATGTTCCCAAAGTCATTAATCCAGCAAATATTTTTGGGGTTGTAAGTAAAATCACAAGCACAATAAACATTGTTTCAATAAGAAAAGAATAAATACTCCAAAATGAATATTCATAGAAAGCGGCTTTTGTTTCGTGTTTTTTATTTTCTTCACTCTTTGTATTAATAATATCCTCAACATGACTGCGTTTATTGAAAATCTGTACAATATGGGCTCCCTGTATATATTCTGCAAGTAAACCCGACAATTCAGCATATAAATGTCTGATTTTTCTGTAATAAGTAGCAAGATATCTGATAGCAAGCATTATAAGTACAAATACAAATGGTAATGGAATTATAAGAAAAAAAGTGATTTGCCAATTTTTCCAGAATAATACTGCTATCATTCCAATAAAAAACAAAATACTTCCAAATACCATTATTGAGAATTGTGAAAATAATTGTTTTACTTTTTCACAATCACTTTCAACCCTTGCAATAAGTTTCCCTACCGGGTTTTCATCAAAATATGAAACAGGCAATTTAAGTATATGTTCAAAAACCTGTTTTTTAAGATCAATAATTATTTTAACTCCCAATCGTGCAAGAAGTATTGTTTGAAAATAGGACATAATTCCGGTAACCATAATTACAAGTACAAAAAATATTCCGTATCTTACCATATCAGCAATATCTTTATTGGGTACCGATACATCTATAATATGAGCCAATATTAATGGATCCAATAATTGTGCTATAGAAATTAGTATCATTGCTAAAAAACCACTTATAAAAAGCAATTTATATTCCATCATATATGGGAATAATCTTTTTATGCTTTTTAAAATGTTCAGTTTTTTAATATTTTCTTTCATAAGCCCGTTATTATAGCACTTCTTGTACCATTTGTCTATTATAATTATCAATCAATTTGCTTATTGTCTCTTGTTTATTA
>CBDUZN010000206.1:0-3503 GCA_965371715.1 uncultured bacterium
AACTTGGTTTGGGAGAAGTTCGTTTATCCTTTACATTATGATATATTTTCTGTACAAATTCATCCAATTTATCAATTTTTTCTTTTGCTTCTATAATATCTTTTGGCATATGAATACATTCTTTCAGCAACTTAGATAAAGATTCAATATTATCCAAATTTGTTTTAACTAACTGATTAAAGAACATCTGACCTTTTATTGATGTAAATCCCCACAAATTATTTCTCTTATTGTAACTATCTAGCATTATTTTAAATTCAATTATATCGATTCCGTTATCCCAATAGTTTTTGATCATTTTTTCAATATCAATAATTGCATCTTTTCTTTTATCATCTATTGTATCAATGAAATTTCCCTTAGTATCTTTAATCACTTTACCTTGATTAATATAATTTTCCCAAATTTCGATTATTTCTTTTTCTTTGATTTTTTCCAATTTTCCTACTGTTATCATGATTACTCCTTACTTCGTAATAATATTGATTTTGATTGTATTTGGATAAGTTTTAAATTGCACATATATATTAAGTATATTATCTATATCTAATGTCAATATTTCATGTTTTATCACCACCCAGAAATATTCCAATCCCATTCTATATGCTGAGTTGCGTGCAAGGAAAGTACTCTCGATACTACCATTTTCAAGATACTCTGCTGCCAGTTTCTTGATGTATTTTTCATGGGTATAAAGTATCCAATAATAAAAACTTGAAGCAGAAAAAATTATGGGTATTTTCATATCTTTATAAATCAAAGTTAATTTCAGTGTATTTATCTTATTATCCGCCTCTAGTTCAAAATTTATATCCTCTTCCTTTTTGATTATCTTACTTAAATTCTCTGTAATAAAAGGGATTCTAAAGCAGATTTGAATTGGAGTATCTGGATTTCGCATCATTATCTCAGTAATCATTTCTATATTGTCATATAATGTACTCATATCAAATAGAGATAATCCATCATCTTTATATGTATATGATAAGTGGGGTTTAACTGATCCTTCTATTTCTTTGTCTATTATTAAAATAGCGCTTGGATTATAATTATTCTTTATTGATTCCATTCTTCCTTCCACAATTTCATTTTTCCTTTTATCTGACATTGTCTCTTTATGGTAAATATAATTAAACTTCCCTGATATGTAAGAGTTTGTTTTGAAATCAATGATGTAAATTTTATTAAAATAAGGATTATAAATAATAGCTACTATTTTATTGCTAAAAGTATTATAAATAGATTCAATCTTGTTGCTATATGCATATGTTGTTTTCTGAATATTTGGCAATAAAGAATTCTTTAGGATTGGCAATGTTTTATTATAACACTTTATTGCTTCATAAAGTTTATCTAGTTTTTCTAGAATATTCGCTTTATTACTCCACGCAGTTCTAACTTCCGTGTTTATTTCTATTGCTTTAAAATAACATTTTATTACTTCATCAAATTTATTTTGTTTCATTAAAATCACTGCTTTATTATACCACGCTCTCTTATTTCCCGAATCTATTTCTATTACTTTATCATAACATTTTATTGCTTCATCAAATTTACTTTCTTGTTCTAGAACAATTCCTTTGATATACCATACTACATCATTCTCAGGATTTATTTCTATTGCTTTATTATAGCATGCTTTTGCATCGTAAAGTTTGCCTTGTATCTGCAGGGTATTCCCTTTATTGAACCATTCTATTTCCTCATCTACTTCACTTAGTTTGTTTTTTTCACTTAAAGCATTTTCTTTATTATACCACACATTTTCGTTTTCTGATTTAATTTCTATTGTTTTATCATAACATTCTATTGCCTTATCAAGATTGCCTTGCTGTTTTAGGATAAGTCCTTTAATATACCATGCTCCATCATTTTTTGGATTTATCTTTATTGCTTTATTATAGCATTCAATTGCGTCATCCAATCTACCTTGTATCTGTAGTAACTTCCCTTTATTACACCATTCTTTTCCCTCATCTATATCATCATATTTGCTTTTCTTGAATGAAGGATTTCTTTTATTACAGCATACATGTTCACCTTCTGAATTTATTTCTATTACCATATCATAACATTCTATTGCTTCGTCAGATTTACCCTGACTATTCAAAGCAACTCCCTTATTATTCCATGCTCTTCCATATTCTGGGTTTATTTCTATTGCTTTATTATAGCATTCTATTGCTTCATCGCATTTACCTTGCTCCTTTAAAGCAAGTCCTTTATTATACCATGCTTTCTCATCTTCTGAATTTATTTCTATTACTTTATCATAACATTCTATTGCTTCATCATATTTACCTTGATCATTTAAGGCAATTCCCATATTGTTCCATATATGGTCATCCTCTGAGTTTAATTCTACTGCTTTATTATAACATTCTATTGCTTCGTCAGATTTACCTTGATCATTTAAGACAATTCCCTTATTATTCCATGCCCTTAAATCTTTTGGATGTTTTTTTATAGCCTTATCATAACATACTATTGCTTCATCAAGATTTCCTTGTGTATAGAATTGTTTCCCTTTATTGAACCACTCATTTACAAGATTATTGATTTTATTTTTTATTTTTCCTCCAGATTTATTTCTTTATATTATAAACCAATCTACACAATTTATAAAGTACTATTTTATCCAATTTTCAAAGGATATATGCATAATAATGTTCTCAAAATCCTAATTTCCCCTCAAATCCTTTTCTTTTTTCTTTCTCGCTTCTTCAGCTTTCATTTTTTTCTTTTTCGGGTTCAATAGATTTATTATTTTCCCTCTCTCTGCTTTTTCTTCTTTACTATGAAATTGCTTTATCATTTGAATAAACTTATGTAATTCATTCGGCGAATTATCACTGTTTATTTTAAATATATTGATATTTCTGCATAATATATAATATGAAATTACTTTTCCTATTAAATCACTCTTTAAATTGTTTAATTCACATTTGTTTTTTTTGCAATCATTTTGATAAATTTTATCTTCTCCAAATTCCTTTCTAACTTCACTATATAACTCTTGATAATGTTTTTTATCCATAATCAATGCAAAAGACCCTCTTCTTATTTTGCCATATAACCAAAGAAATCTATCAATATGATCAAATGAAATTTCATTATCGTTATCGCTATCATTTTCATTTAAATAGTTTTTAAATGCTTTTATCCAAACAATGAAATTCTGTAGTATTTTTAAATTATCTACCGTAGGTTTTATCTTTTTAATACTTTTCATATCTTTTATTAGATTAATATCTTTATTGAGGATTATATGCAATGATTCTCTTGCTAATGAATCAAATATAGGGTATTTGTAATCAGTACAATAATATGCATATTTTGTAATTAGGGATTGAGCTTGTTTTCCAGTATCAGCATATTCTCCATCCTTATCTTTCTCTACCTTTTTCACATAACCATATTTTTTAAGGAATAGATGTTCTTTATTATAAAATGTATTATTTAAATAATCATTGAATACTTATTATAGATCTTTATAACTTGTC
>CBDUZN010000207.1:0-3499 GCA_965371715.1 uncultured bacterium
GCAGAGAGTGTATATGTAATTGACACATTTGCATATATAGCAGATGGAAGTATGGGGTTAAAAATAATAAATATATCCAATCCAGCTAGTCCAATAGAAACGGGCTATTATGATACAGGCAGTTCTGCAAGGGAGATTCATGTAGTTGATACATTAGCATATATAGCAGATGGGAGTACAGGATTAAGAATAATCAATGTATCCAATAAAACCAATCCTATAGAAATAGGTTTTTATGATACAGGTGGTTCAGCAACTGGTGTTCATGTAATTGACACAATTGCATACATAGCAGATGGAACTGCTGGATTAAGAATAATCAATGTATCCAATCCAGCAAGTCCAATAGAAATGGGCTTTTATGATACAAGTGGTTCTGCAATTAGTGTATATGTAGTTGACACAATTGCATATATAGCGGATTGGAGTGCTGGATTAAGAATAATCAATGTATCCAATCCAACCAGTCCAATAGAAACGGGCTTTTATGATACAGGTGGCGGTGCAAGAGGTGTATTTGCAATTGACACATTTGCTTATATAGCAGATTATAGTGCTGGATTATACATAATAAAATACCCTATGAGTGGTTTAGGAATAGAAAACCACAAATTACATGATGAAGTATCTAACAATAATTATCATATTAAGTACAATAATGTTACAATAGATATGTATTTTGGATTAAAGAAACGAGGAGAACTAATATTAAATCTATATGATAAATCGGGTAGAAAACTCAATACAATAAGTAATAAAACTGTTGAAGCCGGATATACAAAAATATCAATAAATAAAAAAGATTATCCATCAGGTGAGTATTTCATTAAAGGTAATATGGGAGAAATTGAAATATCATTAAAGATATTGATAATGAAGTAGTGAAAAAGTAATAGGTGTTTGTGTGATGAGTAGAAGACGGACAATTTGGCAGCCGGCTCCTGCTAATATTCAAGATATTTATACTGAGAGTTTAAAGGATATTGATGGCGGTGTTGTATATGCAAGGTCAGGGAAAATCATTGATATCAAAATGCCCATATATGGAATTCTATCATCATTGGATTTGAGTAGTACTGCAAAGGCATTTAGGAAACTTGAAAATGCATTAAGAAGGAATGGTGTGAATATAAAACATCCATTAACACAGATGTCATTTTTGTCATTATCTGTTATTCCAAAACTGAAAATTACCGATAAAGGAATTATTGATAGCGAAAGATTCAAAATTATAGGATAATTCAACTCTGTTTATTGACAAAGAAATCAGATTGGTATAAAATAAATATAATTAAATAAAAAGTGTTATATGGAGGTATTGATATGAAAATTAGATCTATTAGTTCAATTATTTTATTAATGATCTTTTCATGTGTATTAATGATGAATGGAGATGTATTTACAGATGGAAATAATGAAATTGTAAGTAATGAAATAACCGATAGTGATTGGTATAGTGCAGCAATGAAGAATATTGAGGAGAGTGAATATTTTATTACATATAATGATAACACAAATTCATTCCAATCACCAAACAGAAAGAATAATTTAAGATTTCATTATACTAATAATGGATTTACAGTTGAAGCCAGAGATAATAAAACTAAATGGGAAATAGGAATATATCTATTATCCTATGGTAGAGAAGAGTTAAAGGATTATACAGGTGGAACATTAACAGTTGATAGGAATACAGGTATAGTAGAGAATGAAGATATAACAATTGAATATATAAATAATAATGAAGGAATGAGAGAGAACTTTATAGTACATAAAAAGGTAACTGGAGAAGGATTATTGGAACTGCATTTAAAGATTGATGGAGATATAGAGTATGAAGTAAACAGTAATGGAATATTATTTAAGAAGAATAGTGAAAGGATAATGGAGTATAAGGATCTATATGTATATGACAGCAATAATAAAGAATTACAGAGTGAATTTGTGAAGACAGAAAATGGAATAAAGATACTAATTAATGATAATAATGCAGTATATCCTATTACAATAGACCCATTATCAACAACACCAGGTTGGATTGGAGAGAGTAATCAAGCAGGTGCATATTATGGGTATAGCGTATCATCAGCAGGAGATGTGAATTCAGATGGATATTCAGATGTGATTGTTGGAGCACGATTTTATGATAATGGAGAAATAAATGAAGGAGCTGCCTTTGTATATTATGGTAGCAGCAGTGGACCATCAATAACAGCGGATTGGATGGGAGAGAGTGATCAGATAGATGCTTATTATGGGTATAGCGTATCATCAGCAGGAGATGTGAATGGAGATGGATACAGTGATATAATTATTGGAGCATATGCTTATGATAATGGAGAAACAGATGAAGGTATGACATTTGTATATTATGGCAGCAGCAGCGGACTATCTGCAATAGCGGATTGGACAAATGAGAGCAATCAGATAGATGCTTATTATGGAAACAGTGTATCCTCAGCAGGGGATGTCAATGGAGATGGATATTCTGATATAATTGTTGGAGCATATTATTATGATAATGGAGAAGCAGAGGAAGGATCTGCATTTGTATATTATGGCAGCAGCAGTGGACCTTCTGGTACTGCGGATTGGACAGGAGAAAGTAATCAAATAAATGCACGATATGGACGAAGTATTTCTTCAGCAGGAGATGTCAATGGAGATGGATATTCAGATATAATTGTTGGAGCATATTATTATGATAATGGAGAAACAGATGAAGGTATGGCATTTGTATATTATGGCAGCAGCAGTGGACCTTCTGGTACTGCGGATTGGACAGGAGAGAGCAATCAGACAAATGCTCAATATGGATGTAATGTATCCTCAGCAGGAGATGTTAATGGAGATGGATATTCTGATATAATTATTGGAGCACGTTATTATGATAATGGAGAAAATGATGAAGGTATGATATTTGTATATTATGGCAGCAGTAGTGGACCTTCTGGTACTGCGGATTGGACAAATGAAAGTAATCAGGTAGATGCTTATTATGGAAGTAGTGTATCCTCAGCAGGAGATGTCAATGGAGATGGATACAGTGATATTATTGTCGGGGCATATTCATATAGTAATGGAGAAAACAATGAAGGAGTTGCATTTATATATTATGGCAGAGCTAATGGATTTTCTGCAACAGCGAACTGGATAGGAGAAAACAATCAGGCAAGTGCTTATTATGGATATAGCGTATCTTCAGCAGGGGATGTTAATGGAGATGGATATTCTGATATAATTGTTGGAGCATATGCTTATGATAATGGAGAAAATAACGAAGGGGCTGCCTATGTGTATTATGGAGGAAGTGCAGGACTTTCTTTAATGGCGGATTGGACAGGGGAGAGCAATCAAGGAAGTGCTAGTTATGGAAGTAGCGTATCCTCAGCAGGAGATGTAAATGGGGATGGATATTCTGATATCATTATTGGAGTATGTTATTATGATAATGGTATAATAAACGAAGGGGCTGCCTATGTGTATTATGGAGGAAGTG
>CBDUZN010000208.1:0-3452 GCA_965371715.1 uncultured bacterium
ATATAAGACAAATTGAAAAAATGTCACAAATATTGGAATTATTATTGTCATAATAAAATTGGTTCTTCGCAAACTTAATTGTAGAAGACCCAAAATCTTAATCTCCTGTCTTGATATAAAATTTTCTTATGTTAAAATAATATTATGAATTTAATAACTCTTGCATTGTGTTTATTATTTACCCAATTCTCAGAGGGTATGCTTTCCAATAGTAATAATGTGAAAAAAATATTTAGTAATCCGGATTGTAAATACGCCAAATATGAACTTGAAAATGCTCTTGGTGAGGATTTAATTACTGAATACCTGAAATCATCAATAAAACTTAATATACCTTCAACAGGTAATGATACCAAATTGGATTCTATGATGATATATTTGAACAGAGAACAGTTTGCATGGGTTTTACAATTCAAAGCAGATAATTATCTGGAGCATTATATTAAATTGCTTGCTTCTATTAAAGATGGCAATGATTTTGAAACAGAAAGAATTATTGAAGAAATGAATAAATATTCAAAACCAGAAATTGATTCTCTTTTGAATATGGCTAAAGCAATATTATTAATGAAGAAAAATGATTATAACAATGCTCTATTATTGATAAATTCATATAATGATTCTTACTCACTATACATAAAATCAATATGTTACCTTAAAAAAGGCGATTATGATACTGCTTATAATATATTGAAGCAAATCAATAATCATACAATCAACCATTCGGGTTATATTATAATTTCCGATATATATATGAAAAAGGAACAGTATTCTGAAGCATTGAATTATATACGAAACTTTGAAGAAGAATTTAAACAATCGGATAAAATGTCTTATATTTTATATCAAAAGGGATATATTTATTATAAAAAGGGATACTTTCTAAGATCAATAGATATTCTTGAAAATATGATAAGTATATCACGAAACAATACTTTAAAGGGTAATGCCTATTATCTTATTGGTAAGAATTATTTTATGTTGGGTGATTATGAACACATGGAAAAGTATTTGGCATATGTAAAAAGTCCCCTTATACCATCTGATTTCAAAAAGAATGCTTTATTTTTAGATAGCAAAGGAATGTTTTTTGGTGAAGATTATGAAAAGGCAATTGAAAAAATGGAAAAATTTATTGAATTATATTCTGAAGATTTTCTGACTCCTTATGCATATCAGATTTTAGCACAATCATATTTCTATTTGGGTGATTTATCTAAATCCCTTAAATATATTAATTCAATTGAAAATCCTGAATTTATTGTTGATAAACTTGTTCTTATGAAATATTTTATTGATTATAGAAATGGTATATTTGAAGATAGTATATCTGCTCATGAAAGTTTTTTAAACAATGAGAAGAGTAATCCTTTAAGAAAAGATGCTTATGAGTATATATTAAACCATTCTGATAATGATGATCTTAAAACAGGAACAATGAAATTATATCTTGAAGAATTTCCTGATAATAATGATTTTATTCATTATTTTTCTAATTTAATGCCATATCTGGTTTTCTATGAGAGGCATGATGATATACTTTGGTTTGCTGATCGTATATCTGAGTATCTGCCAAAAAGTAAAGATGCATTATATACAATGATTATTGAAAAAATGTATGAACTTGGTATGAATAGAAAGGCAATAGAATTTTATGCACGATATGCAGATAAGTATGATAAGGATGATGATAAGATTATATTTCATATTGCAGAATTATTATCAAAAACAGATGAAAAAAAGGCTTCCGAATTACTCATGCAACATTTAATTGATAATAGTAGTAGTATGTATGTTGATTCTGCCTATGTATTATTATCCGAAATTTATATTGAAGAAAGAAATTTAATTAATATGAGAAAATTACTTTCAGAAATTAATATTAGTGAAAAACATTACTTATATGCATTTATTTTAAGAAACAAAGCACAATTGGAGAAGATAAATCGAAATTATGAATACGCAGTCAATGATTTAATAATGTCGGCAGAAATATTCGGCGACAAAAGAGATGAAGCATCAATATCGCTTATAAAAGCTGCTGAAGCAGCTTATGAAAACAAGGATACTGAATATGCATGTATTCTACTTGATAAGGCAAGTATACTGGCAATGGATATTGAAATAATTAACAGAATAAAGGTACTCAATGATAAATATAAAGACCATTAAGTATTTTCCTATAACATTGGGATGTGTGAAAAATCAGATTGATATGGAGTATATGTGTGGTGAGTTGAATACAAGAAAATGGGTAATGGTTTATAATCCTGCAAGTGCGGATGTAATTATTGTAAATACATGCTCATTTATTAATGATGCAAAAGAAGAATCACTTAATATGATTCTTGAAATGCTTGAAATTAAACCTGTGATTGTTACAGGTTGTTTATCACAGAAATATGGTGAAGAACTTAGATCATTAATTCCTGAGGTGAGTGTTTTTACCGGAACTGAAAGTGCGCAATTTGCTGACAAGATGGATGTTTCATTCAGAAAGAAAGATAAAATACTTCTACTAAATAAGAATGAGAAGAAATACAAGGAGCAGAAAAGGCAATTTGCTTTTAGTGGATTTCACACATATATAAAACTTTCGGAGGGATGTGATAGAACATGCAGTTTTTGTATTATCCCAAAAATAAGAGGTCCATATAGATCAAGATCAATGGGTAGTATTATTAATGAGATAGAAATACTGTATAAAAAGGGCTTTAGAGAATTTAATCTTGTATCGGAAGACAGTTCTCTTTATGGTATTGATAATTACAAAAAGAAGAAATTACTTAAATTACTTGAAGCAATTGAAAAAAGTAGCTTTAATAATGCATATTTTAGATTACTATACTATTATCCCGATAGAGAGGTTTATGATATTACAGATTTCATTTCACAATCAAAATCATTTATAAAATATATTGATATTCCATTCCAGCATGTATCACCAAAAATATTGAAATCAATGAAAAGAGATATAATAGATCCGAGAGAGATTTGTAATTATATAAGAAAGAAAGGATTGATTATCCGTTCATCACTTATGACAGGATTTCCCGGAGAAATGCAAAGTGATTATATTGATATGAAGCATTTTATTAAGGATGGATACATTGATAAAATTGGTATATTTATATTTTCGCTTGAAGAAGGAACAAGTGCTTTTAAAAAGAAGCAGGTAAATAGAAGAACAGCATTAAGAAGATATGAAACCTTAAAGAAAATTTCTGAGAATATTATGGAAATGAAAATGAAGCAGAAGATCAATAAAATTAAAAAAGCAGTTATTAATGTTTCTGATAAAGATACTTCATATGGAAGATTAATTGAAGATATGCAGGACACTGATATGGAACTTATAATCAATACTGGTAATTTACCTTTATTTAAGGAATTAAGTGTCAAAATTAAGAATGTGAAATCAATGACATATATAGGAGAAAAGGGGTAGGGAA
>CBDUZN010000209.1:0-3429 GCA_965371715.1 uncultured bacterium
AGTTATCCCCCATCTACTCCTCAAATAATAATCAACTGGCAGTAAAATAATTGATGAGGCAAGTAATGGAAGAATAAACATTAATAAACCCTTAATGATAAAATGAACCTGCATATTATTGAGTAAATGAATAAATGAGGAATAAAGTGGTGTAAAGAGAAAAATCATTATTATTGCAGTGGAAATCAGGGATTGAAAATAATTGAATTTAATCTTTATTCTTGAATATTCAGCAATTGTTCCCAATTGCTTTTTATCTACTTTATCAATAAGAAATGTAGGAATATAATCTGCATTTTTTTTAATATGATTTAATTGTAAATAATCCAATAGCGTATTTACTATAATTTTTGCAGATAAACCTATTAAAATAATCCATTTAATATAATACATACATTCCTTTAACTATATTTATTACAATTTTAATGCAAAGATAATAATAGTCAATACCATAAATCACTGTTGATGTTATAGATAAATGTTATATTGACATGAAATGGCAAAATGTGTTTAATGAATAAACCTATATTGCGATTTATGTATATGACACCTATTGACAGAATTGTTATAAGAGTATATGATTTCAGTAAGTAGAAAAAAGGTAGGACTAACTGAAATGAAATACGATGTGTTAATTGATAAATTATATAAACAAAATGTATATGTATTCAGTTTTATTGATTTAAAACAGTTGTTCCCGAAAGATAATGTTGATAGTTTGAAACGAACAGTTTTTAACTGGATAAAAAGAGAAAAGATTATTAGATTAAAAAGGGGACTTTATGAATTGGTTTATCCTAAAAGGTTTGATATTCCAGACCTATATATTGCAAATAGGATGTATCAGCCATCATATGTATCACTTGAAACAGTATTATCCATGAATAGTATTATCCCTGAAATTGCTATGCAGACAACATCTATTACAACAAAAGCAACCAGAATTTTCAGTAATGCATATGGAAGGTTTACCTATAGAACTATAAAAAAAGAATATTTTACTGGTTATTATATTGAGAGTAATAGGGAATTCTCTATTCTTATTGCTGAACCCGAAAAGGCAATTGTAGATTATCTTTATTTGAATAAGAGTAAGAAAATTGACAGATTAAACTATAATGCATTTGAGAAATTATCGAAGAATAAACTAAAAAAGTATGCAATATTAATGAATGTTGAATTGGATGGAATTTATGATGAGTTATAGGAATTTGATTGAATATGCAAAGCAGAGAGATATGCCTTTTGGAAAAGCAAGGGGTATATTAAGAGAATATTTACAGATATTAATGTTGAAAAAGGTATTTTCATTAAATTTGAAAATTTATTTTACAGGAGGAACCTATCTTCGTCTTGTAAGAGGAACAAAAAGATTTTCTGAGGATCTTGATTTCTATTCTCCTGAAATGACTGAAATAAATTTTAGTAAAATATGCGAAGAAGTGTCTAAACAGCTCAATCAATATGGAATTAACGGTAAATTAAGTTGTGAGAATAGAAATAAATTATTTATCGGAAATTTTATATTTGAGGATATTGAAAAAAAATATGGGATAAGTAAAAGAAAAAGAATGGGATTAATGATAAAAATTGAAACTGCAATACCTGAATGGAATATAGAATATCAGCCAGAATTAATTAATGGATATGGCGAGACATTTGTGATTTCTGCTCTATCAGAAACAATTCTAATGGCAGATAAGATTGATATATTGCACAAAAAACCCAGAGGCAGACATATATATGATATTATTTATCTATTATCTTCAGGAATAAGAGCAAATCAAAATATATTGAAATTATATGGATACAAAGGAAACTATTTGGATATATTGAAAAAGAGAATAGATATATTAACAGAAAATGAAATAGAAATATTTGCTAAACAGCTTGAACCATTCCTTTTTGATGAAAATGATATTGATAGGATAAGGAATTGTAAATTTATAATTAATGGTTTAATTAAAAAGCAAAGAGAATAAAAATCACCTAATTGGTGTTGTTACTATGTCAATATGTTAACATTTTCACATAGTAATCACACGAATAATGAGGGGTTGACTATCAGTATTATATGATGTAACATTTATTATAGAAATGGATAAAATGATAATGATTTTAATTTCAGTTGCTATTGTTTTGGGTATATTAGGGATTATTATATTGGTTTATTCCATAATAGGATTGTTTAAGAAGAGAATCAAAATCTGGAAAATTCCACCCTATTTTATAACTTTCATTATATTTATGGCATTAGGTGCTGCATTGTTTTTTCTGGGAATGTTTTTACAGACATTTTCAAGATATACTGCTGAAGAAAAGGTTGGCTGGGTATATGCAGAACAAAGTAATAGTGAGATAAGTATGAAATATTATGAAATAAAATCCGATTCCCTGCATCAATTTGTGATTTACGGTGATCAATGGATGATTGAAGGGAAATTCATAAGATGGAATCTTATTTTAAGATTTTTGGGTAAAGGGGCTTTTTATAAAGTTGTAAGGTTCTCAGGAAGATGGGATGATGGCGGTCCTTACTCAATTTATGATTTTGAAGGCAATAAGGGTATGTGGAAATACATATTAAAATACTATAAGGATATACCTTTAATTGATGCTGCATACGGAATAGGAGCATTTCAATATGCTACAGGCGACACCTTTTATGTTTATATAAATGACACAGGATTTATATTAAGAAGACAATAATTTGTTATTATAGAAGATAAGTAATATGAGATTTTTTTTATAATAAAGATATGGAAAGTGAAGATAGGAAGGAACGGATAATGGAGGAAAATATTAAGAGAAAATATAATCTGAAAAAAACAAGAATACCTATTATATTAATAATTCTACTTACTATGATTATAAATACTGGTTGCTTAACAATGCAGTATTATCCGGCAAAGGTTGCAGAACCATGGAAAATGTATTTAGGATTGGGATTCCATGGAGAAAGCTTGGAGGGCTGGAGGAGTAATTCAATGTTATTTGCTGGTATTTTCTTTAGATATGGATTACCTTATAATTTTGATATAGGATTTGGTATGCATGCAGTTATGATTTTTCCATATATGGTATCAATTAATGCAAGAAAGCAATTTGACTTTAATAATGATATAATACACTCAATTACTTTTGATGCTGGATTTGGTATTAGTATTACTAAAGTATTGTATACATCAATTAGTTTAATCAGAAATGATTTTGCTCTTACTATTGGATTAAAAAAATATATGCTGATAGTATTTCCCGAAAATTCTAACTCGTATAGAAATGAATTTTTAATAAAAATAGCAAATGAATTAGAATGTAAAAGATTTAATCTAATGCCATTTATTTATTACAAAGCAGTACAGGAATATGATGCTCCTAGTATAGTGTTCTATAAATAAGGTTGCAATAATTTAAAAAATATGATATAAT
>CBDUZN010000210.1:0-3393 GCA_965371715.1 uncultured bacterium
TGCTTAATGGAGTATATAATATACAGGTAATAGCAACAAATGGAAATGAAAGCGTTGAGAGGTGGAGTAAAATTGCCATTGTAAGATAGTTGAGATGAATAATATAAATTCAAAGGAGAATAGGAGGAAGAAATGAAAGATGATGATATACTTGATGAAATAAGGAAAACAAGACAAGAATTGGATATGTTTATGAATGAAATGATTGGATTTTCCAGAATTTCTGTTTATAAACATACATATTACAATCCTCCTATTGATATTTATGAAACATCAAAAGAATTTATTATTAAAGCAGAACTTCCTGGTATGACAAAAGAAGAGATCATAATTTCAATTGCTGATGATGTTCTTTATCTTAAAGGAGAGAGAAAGATAGAAGAGAAAGGTAAAAAATTGGAAATGTGTTATTATCATATGGAAATCAATTATGGGCCATTTGAAAGGCGAATACGCATACCGAGAAATATTAATATTAATAAAATGAAAATATCTCTTAAGAATGGAATATTAACTATAATTTTACCACTAAAAGCTAAAATAATAAAAAGAATAGAGATTCAGTAAGGAGAAATTTATGATCAATGAACCAAGTAGTATGAAAAAAGTTAATATTCCAAATATATTACCCGTATTACCAAGAAATGATATTATTGTTTATCCCTTTTTAATACTGCCTATTGCGGTGACCGAAACAAGATTTATTAAACTTATTGATGATGCTTTATCCTCTGATAAAATGGTTCTATTAGGATACACAAAAAATAGTGATCTACAAAAATTAGAGAACAATGCAATTGAACAATATGGTACTGTTGTAAGTATTCTAAAAATGCTTAGATTCCCTGATGGTTCTGTGAGAATTCTTGTGCAAGGAATGAAGAGAGCAAAGATTAAGAAATTCAATAAATCTTTCTCTAATTACCCTTTAGCAGAAATCAAAACAGTCAGTGAAATGCAAAGCAAAACAATAGAAGAAGAAGCAATGGCACGCAATCTTATGGAAATGTTCAGAAAATATATTAAATATTCACAACAACTTCCAAATGAGATTTTTCAAATTCTTAAAACAATAGAAGAGCCATGGAAACTTGCTGATTTCATTTCATCAAATCTGACTATTAATATTGAACAAAAGTATAAAATTCTCACATTTGTTGATCCAATGGAGAGAATGAGATTTATTACGGATATTCTTACTAAGGAGATATCAATTTTAGAGGTTGGTGAAAAAATCAAATCAATGGTTTCTACTGAAATCAATGATGATCAAAAGAAATATTTTCTAAGGGAACAATTAAGAGCAATAAGAAAGGAGCTTGGAGAAGATGATCCAAAGGAAAAGGAAATAGAAGATATTGTAAAGAGAATGAAAAAAAAGAAACTTTCAAAAGAGGCACAGGAAATAATTAATGAACAGATGGAGAAATTGGCAACAATGAATTCAATGATGCCTGAATATAATGTTATAAGAACATATATTGAATGGATTCTTGATCTACCATGGAATAATTACTCAGATGATAATATGAATATCAAAAAAGCTGAAAAGGTATTGAATGAAGATCATTATGATTTGGAAAAGGTGAAAACAAGAATATTGGAATATTTAGCAGTTAAGCAGCTTAAAAGCGATAGCAAAGGACCTATACTATGCTTTGTTGGACCTCCAGGAGTAGGGAAAACATCTCTTGGAAAATCTATTGCAAGAGCATTGGGTAGAAAGTTTGTGAGGATTTCGCTTGGTGGTATTCATGATGAGGCTGAAATAAGAGGACATAGAAGAACTTATGTGGGCGCTTTGCCTGGAAGAATTATTCAGGAACTTAAAAAGAGTAAATATTCCAATCCTGTATTTATGCTTGATGAAATTGATAAAGTCGGATCTGATTTCAGAGGAGATCCTTCCAGTGCGCTTCTTGAAGTATTAGACCCTGAACAGAATAATACTTTTGCAGATCATTATCTTGAAATTCCATATGATCTATCAAAAATTATGTTTATTACAACTGCAAATGTTTTGTACACAATACCACCGGCATTAAGAGATAGAATGGAAGTTATAAAATTACCCGGATATACCATAGAAGACAAAATGAATATTGCTAAGCATTATCTTGTAAAAAGACAAATAGTAGAGAATGGACTTAAAAAAATTAAAATAAAATTCAATGATGATGGTATTCGAGAGATTATTGATGGATATACCAGAGAAGCGGGAGTAAGAAATCTTGAACGGACAATTGGTAATATATGCAGAAAAGTAGCAAAGAAAGTTGTAGAAGGTAAAAAAGGAATCTTTACAATTAAAAAAATACATATATCAAAATATCTTGGTAAGCGTATTTTCCTTTCTGATAAAGCAGAGAGAAAAGCAAGAGTTGGCGTTGTTACAGGTCTTGCATGGACACCAATGGGCGGTGAAATACTTTTTGTTGAGGCATTAAAGATGCCGGGAAAAGGAAATTTGATTCTAACAGGATATCTTGGTGATGTTATGAAAGAATCAGCAAAAGCTGCAATGTCTTATATTAAATCAAATTATAAATCATTTGGTGTAGATATTAAAGCATTTGAAAAATATGATTTTCATATTCATTTACCAGAAGGATCTATTCCGAAAGATGGTCCATCAGCAGGGATAACTTTAGTAACAGCAATTGTTTCAGTATTAACAGGTATGCCGGTAAGAAATGATATAGCAATGACAGGCGAAATATCTTTAAGAGGTAAAGTATTACCAATAGGCGGTCTAAAGGAAAAAGTGCTTGGAGCAAAATTGGCAGGCATTAATGAAGTTATTCTGCCAAAGTCAAATAAACGAGATCTTGATGATATTCCTAAAAATGTGCTAAAAGGAATGAAATTCCATTTTGTTAGTACTCTTGATGCTGTATTGAAGATTGCAATAATTCGGTAGAAGACGAATTATTGCAAGTACGCTAGTAGAGAAAAGAAAGAAAAAGAAAAGGAAAAAAGTATAAGTACACATAAGGAAAGGAAGAAAAACAAATTGAAAGGATATGATTATTCAAAACCCGGTAGATATTTTATAACAATTTGTACAAAAGAAAAAGGGAATATATTTGGAGAAATCGTAAATAGAACAATGATGTTAAATGAAACAGGGAAAATTATTGATTACATATGGAGAGATTTGCCTAATCATAATGATAATATAACCCTAAATAAATATATAATAATGCCTGATCATATTCATGGTATAATTATGATTAATAAATCAAATAATAATGATAGGGAGGGTTTAGAACCCTCCCTATCAAAACATAATGGATTATTTGAAATTATTCGTCAATTTAAAACATTTTCATCAAAAGGAATAAATATAATAAGAAATGTAGGGGAGGGTTCTAAACCCTCCCGTTTCCAATG
>CBDUZN010000211.1:0-3318 GCA_965371715.1 uncultured bacterium
TTTTTACTTCTTTTCTTTGCTGTTGTTTTTTTCCAAATACTCAAGTCTTTTCTGAATAATATCCAGTTCATCCTTAAGCATCTGTTTTTCATCTTCGGGATTTATCGGGTTTTGTGCATAATTATCTTCATAATCATTATAAAACCGATTCCTACCGAAAAAATTCCTGATTCCATTTCCAAACCCAGCAAAATTTCTAAAACCTCTGCCAAATCCACGACCGAATCCGCCACCCATTCCTCTGCCAGATCCTCTTGTGAATCCAGGGGAATCATATCCATTACAATATCCAACACCCCTGCCGGTCATTGGACCTGCTCCATCTGGACCTGTTCTGTTTCCTCTAGGCATAATTACCTCCTTATGCTTCCGAAATAATTTTATTTATAGTGTTTTCATCAACATGATCATTAATTATTACTTCAACTTTTACAATTTTATCAATATTTTGCAGTTTTCTCTTTATTGCTAATCCAATATTTATTGCAACTGGACAATGATATGATGAGGGGTTGAAAATTACATGTACACTATTGTTTATGCAATTGACATCATTGATCAAATTCAAAGCTACAATATCAATTCCAAGTGTTGGATCTATTACTTCTTTTAATACATCAATAATCTGTTCTTTTTTAATTGTCATTGTTTCCTCTCAGATAATTTAAAATATTATTTATTTCTTCATTTATTTTTGGACAATCATTACTATCTATGGGTGTTTTCTTTTCCATTAATAGTTCAATAATACATTTATTAAATGGAATATGTGCAATAACAGGAATTTTATTATTATTGGCATAATCATCAATTTGTTTTGAAATATCTGTATTGATATCAAATTTATTTATGACAATTGCAATTTCTGGTTTGAAATTTTGAGCAACACCAATAATTCTTTTTAAATCAGATACACCCGAAACGGTTGGTTCCGTAACAAGAATTACTGTATTCGCTCCTGAAAGAGAAGCAATAACAGGACATCCTATTCCCGGAGGTCCATCAATAAGTACTGTGTCAATATTATTTTTTATTGCTGTTTGTTTTGCCTGATGTTTTACCATTGAAACAAGGTTGCCGGAATTCTCAGCACCGGGATTTAATCGAGCATGAATAAATAATCCAAAATCCGTTTCTGATAAATACCATTTACCTGCTTCTTCTTCATTCATTACTATAGCATTTGATGGACATACTTCATAACATAGAGTACAGCCCTCGCATGAATATGTATTTACTATATATTTATCATCCAATTTATCAATTGCATTAAATCTACATTTATTATGACATAAACCACATTGATTGCACTTATCCTGTTCAATGAATGCCTTGCTTCGTCCCTTGAATGAATGTTCTTCAATGATTGATGGATTCATCATTATATGCATATCTGCGGCATCAACATCGGTATCGGCAATAACTTTACTCTTTATTAATTTTGCTAAAGAAGCTGCAACTGTGGTTTTTCCAGTGCCGCCTTTCCCTGACAATATTAGAATTTCTCTTGGATTATTCATGATGATATCCTGTTAATTTTAATAGGTTTTTTGATATATGTTTGAGTTCTTTGCTTTTTAATTCAGCAATATTAATGCTTTTAGAATAATTTTCTGCAATATTACGATCAAATGGAATAATTCCTAAAATCGGAACATTTTCCCTTTTCGCAAAGTCCTGCAATAAATCATTGTTCATATACTTATTAATTATTAGTCCTACTGGTTTATTCATTGCTTTAACAAGTTCAAAAACAATTTCCAAATCATTTAATCCAAATGGAGTTGGTTCTCCAGCTAACACAACAAAATCGGCTGCTTCAATAACTGATACAACTGGACATGCTGCTCCAGGAGAAGAATCCAGTATGTTAAGCTGATCTTTTGCTAAGCCCGATTTTATTTCTTCAAGTAAAGGTACGGATGATGTTTCTCCGATCTTCAAAACACCCTCAACAAAATTAATATTTTTCTGTTTATTGAAAATGCCAGAATTGATCTTACCAATTGATTTATTTATTTCTTTGATAGCATCTTTAACGGGACACACTTCTACACATAGTCCACAATGATGACATAAATCCTGAAACAGCATAAACTTTTTTGTTTTTTCAATTACTGCAAGAGCGGAAAACTGACATTTATCAGCACATATACCACAATGTGTACATTTATCAGTATTCTCAGGAATCATTACTTCGCAATCATTGGATTCAACTATTTTGGGATTAAGAAAATATTTGCCATTAGGTTCCCCTGCATCCATATCAAAATAATTTGCATTCATAACATAAGCAAGCCCTGTAGCAAGTGTGGTTTTTCCTGTTCCACCTTTACCTGAAACAATTGAAATATTCATAGGGTATTACTTAGTTTATTGTTTTTATAATCATCAATAACATCCTTAACCTTTTTAACTTCTGATGTATACATTTTAATGCCTGCTGCTTTAAGCACTTCAAGCACCTTAGGTCCAAAATTTGGTCCAATAACACTATCAACTATTTCATTAACTGCAAGTGTTGCCGCTTTTATTCCTACTCCATGAGAATCATTTATATATTCATTTTTTATTGATTTTACTATTTCACCTGAATCAGTGTCCACAACAATAAAATATGTAGCTCTTCCGAATCTTTCGTCAAGCATTGAGTCTAATGAGGCTTCTTTTACAGCAATAAATGTTTTCATAATTTCTCCTTTTGAAATTGATAATTATTATCATTAATCGTTAAATTTTTTTACTTTTCACATTCAAGACATATACCGAAAAATTGAATATTATGTCCTGTTATCTTTATATTATATTTCTTTTCTATATTTTTTATCATTTTTGAGAAGAGTTCTTTCTCCTCTTTAGAGAATTCACTATAATCAATAACCTTTCTGCAATTTGTGCAAATAATATGATTATGATGTTTTGATGAATCGGAACTAATTTCATATCTTGTTGTTTTATCTCCAATCTCAACATGATTAATAAGTCCCATTTCTGCAAGCATTTCAAGTGTGCGGTAAATTGTTGTTAATCCAACTGATGGTTCCATGACAATCACCTTTGCATATATTTCTTTTGCACTTAAATGGGTTTGTTCCTTTTCAAGTACGCTTAATACTGCCTCTCTGGGGGCTGTTATGCGAAAGCCTCTGCCCTGCATCATTCTATGCCAGCCCTTGTTTCTTCCACGACCATTTCTATTCATCATTCTCCTTATTGATAACCGTTATCAATAAGATAATCATAAATTTGGATTTGTCAAGTATATTCCGCATATTCTGAGTAATTCGAAGAATATGTTACGCAAGTAATTCGAAGAAT
>CBDUZN010000212.1:0-3313 GCA_965371715.1 uncultured bacterium
ACATAATGCCTGATATATCACATTTTGCGCCATCAACACATATTATTGTTATTACCGGTTATGCTATTATTGATGATGCAATTAAAGCAATGAAATACGGGGCATTTGATTATATTAAAAAACCATTTAAATCAAAAGAATTATTAATAACAATAGAAAGGGCAATAAAATGGAAAAATGTAATTGATGAAAATATAGATCTTAAACAAGAACTCAATAATAAGTATAATTACAGAGGAATTATAGGAAAAAGCAAAAGGATTAAAGACATTATTGCAACAATAAAGCAAATATCAGATACTGATGTCAATATACTTATAACCGGAGAAAGCGGAACAGGAAAAGATCTTGTTGCCAGAGCATTGCATTATTCAGGTATAAGAAAGGAATATCCATTTGTACCTATCAATTGTTCATCATTACCTGATAATCTACTTGAAAGTGAATTATTCGGATATCAAAAAGGTGCATTCACAGGTGCATACAAAAATAAAGATGGACTATTCAAGACCGCTAATAATGGCACAATCTTCCTTGATGAAATTGGAGATATGCCTATGAATTTACAGGCAAAAATCCTGAAAGTACTTGATTCGGGAGAATTTATTCCTTTAGGAAGTACAAGAGTAATAAAAACAAATGCAAGAATTATTTCTGCGACAAATCAAAATTTGAAAGATAGAATTGAACATAATCAATTCCGTGAAGATCTTTTTTATAGAATTAATGTAGTTAATATTGCAATTTCACCATTAAGGGAAAGAAAGGAAGATATAATGGTTCTAATTGATTATTTTCTTGAAACAAATGCAGTGAAATTCAAAAAGAAAATAAAGGGTATTACGCAAAACTCACTTGATACTTTAATGCGATATTCATGGCCCGGTAATGTTAGAGAATTGGAAAATGTTTTAGAAAGCAGTTATGCTCTCAATGCAGGTGATATTATTGATATTAAGAATCTACCTGATTCACTTTTTAAATTCAATCCGAATAATTCCATTGATGTAATTCCAATAAACAAATCATTGAAAAGCACAATAACTCATTATGAGAAAAAATATATAATTGAGTTAATTAGATTTTGTAAAGGAAATGTTTCCAAAGCAGCGAAAATTGCCTGTATTGCAAGACAAAATATGCATCTTAAATTAAACCAATTCGATATTGATGCAAGGGAATTTAGAAAATAAAATAGACGACCGTCACTAAATATTATACTTTACTTTTATCAATACATCCCTATTATATCTATATTATGATTAAGATAAGAAACTTCTCAATTATTGCTCATATTGATCATGGTAAATCTACTCTATCAGATAGATTAATGGAGATAACAGGATTTAAAGAAAAAAATGAATCCGTAAAACAGTCCCTTGATTCAATGCAGGTTGAGCGTGAACATGGTATAACAGTAAAAGCACATCATGTGCGCATTCCTTTCAAATGGAAAGGTGAAGATATCATATTTAATCTTATTGATACTCCGGGGCATGTTGATTTTTCTTATGAAGTATCGCGTTCTTTAGCTGCATGTGAAGGAGCAATTCTACTTGTAGATGCAACTCAAGGTGTAGAGGCACAAACAATAAGTCATCTTAATGAGGCGAGGAGAAATAATTTACCAATTATTCCAGTATTAAACAAAATTGATCTTCCGGCTGCAGATATTGAATTATCAGGCTCAGAAATTGTTGAACTTCTAGATTGTAATGAAAATGATATTATTCTAATTTCTGCAAAAGATGGTGCAGGGGTTGATGAATTAGTTGATGCAATAATTGATAAATTGCCATCACCGGAAATTAATTTGGATATTCCTCTTAGAGCAATGATATTTGATTCAAATTATAATTCATATAGAGGAGCCATACCATTTGTCAGGGTTTTTGATGGTTCTGTTAAAAAAGGTAACAAAATTATATTTTATTCAACAGGTGATATTCACGAAGTAACTGAAGTTGGGATATTTGTTCCTGAGATGCAACCTATAAATGAACTGAAATCAGGTGATGTAGGATATATTATTTGCAGTATAAAGAATTTGGATGAAATACATGTAGGAGATACTATACACTTAAAAGATGATAAGGTAAAACCATTTAAAGGATATATGGAAGTAAAACCAATGGTATTTAGTGGTTTTTATCCGTCATATAGTGATGATTATGAGAAATTAAAAGATTCCATAGCTAAACTAAAATTAAATGATGCGGCATTTTCATATATTGCGGAAAACTCTCAAGCATTGGGGTTTGGCTTTAGATGCGGTTTTCTTGGACTTCTACATATGAAAATAATCCAAGAGCGTTTAGAAAATGAATTTGATGTATCTATTGTTGCAACAATGCCAAATGTAATTTACAAAATTATAGATGCTAAAGGTAAGAAAACAGATATTGATAATCCTGCATTATTACCTTATCTTTCAAGAAATATAAAAATTCTTGAACCATTTCTGAAGCTTGAAATTTTCACTCCGCCAGAATATATTGGATATATTATGAAATTATCGCAGGATAGAAGGGGAGTTCAGAAAAACATTACTTATATTACCAATAAACGAGTATTAATGGAATACTATATACCAATGTCAGAAGTAATTTTTGATTATTTTGATAAATTAAAAACACTTTCAAAGGGCTATGCTTCAATGGATTATCATTTGCTTGAATATAAAGAAAGTGATCTTGTACGACTTGATATACTTGTTAATAATGTAAGAGTTGATGCATTATCATCTATTGTGCATAGAGATAAATCTTTTTTCTTTGGTAGCAGAATGGCAAAGAAACTAAAAGAAACAATACATAGACAACTTTTTGAAATTAGGATTCAAGCATCTATTGGTAGTAAGGTTATTTCTAAAACAGTTGTTAAAGCATTAAGAAAAAATGTTTTATCAAAATGTTATGGGGGTGATATTTCAAGAAAGCGTAAATTATTGGAAAAGCAGAAAAAGGGAAAAAAGAGAATGAAAAGTGTTGGAAAAGTAGAAATCCCACAAGATGCATTTTTGGCTGCATTAAGTATTGATGATGATAAATAGAAATAAATTTCTTATCTCAACATTGCTTATTTCAATATTTTCACTAATCATGTTAAATTTGTTCATAGTAACTCCATATTATATCTCAGGCAAATCAATGGAAAGTACATTGCAAAAAGGAGATATAGTTCTTTCATTGAATTTTGGTTTATTAGAGAAATTGCAGATATTTAAAGAAAAAAATCCAATTTTTATTAGAAATAGGATTATTATTATTAATGATAATGAAAATCTTGTAAAAAGATGCGTGGGAATTCCAGG
>CBDUZN010000213.1:0-3310 GCA_965371715.1 uncultured bacterium
AAAATCATTATTTGAAATGAACAATGAAAAGCAAATAATTAATTCAAGAAAATCTTTTTCAACAGAGCAATTGGAAGATGTATGTCAGGATTCATTGATCAATGAATTAATAACAATATTTATTGATAGAAGCAGAGAGGAAATGTAACCTTGACAATAGTAATATGGAAAGAATAAAAGAAGATGGATTCCTGCCTTCGCAGGAATGACAGAAAGGTAGGAAGAATTATTAGTATGACATTTTTATATAGAGGAAATGTAACCTTGACAATATCATTATATAATGCTATTCTAACTGAAAAATCCATTAGGGGGATTTATGACTAAAACAAAGTCAGATATTATTGATATGATATCCGAAAAAACCGGAGTCATTAGAAAAGATGTTTCTCTTTGTATGGAAGAACTTATAAAGGTTGTTAGTGAGGTTCTTGAAGAGAGAGATAGAATTGAAATCAGGGGACTTGGCGTATTTAAGACAAAAAAACGAAATGCAAGAAAAGCCAAACATCCCAGAACAGGAGAGACGATTGATGTTCCCGAGAGATATGTCCCGGCATTCAAACCGTCTAAGCTTTTAAAGGAAAGAGTTGAACAGGCAAACAAATAGGAGGTAGCAGTGCCATGCGGTAGAAAACGAAAAAGAAAAAAGATTGCCACGCATAAGAGAAAGAAGAGAAGAAAGGCAATGAGACATAAAAAGAAGAACAAATAATATGATTGATGCACCCGTAGCTCAATGGATAGAGCAGCGGACTCCGGTTCCGCAGGCTGAAGGTTCAAATCCTTTCGGGTGTATTTTGCTATTGACTTTTATATGATTTTTATATAAAATTATATTTAATAAGATAATACACTTATAAATAGACATCAAAATTCTTAAACTCAAATTAGGAGGTAGAATGAAGAAAGTTCTATTAACTTCATTACTCGTTCTGGTGGTTATTTTTGTTTTTGCAGGTGCCGCAGAACATTTTACACCTGAACTGAAAAATGCTAAACAGGTAACAAATGGCACAAAGGACTCATTGGCTATTGCTGCAGGAGCAATAGGATTATTTGAGATTAATGGCTCCTTTGGAATTCTGCCATCTGCTATGCCTAATATGGCATTTGACACAATAAGTGGATATGTACAATTAGCTGCTGGACATGCTACTGGTACTGGCCAATTCTCTGTCAATTACACTGTTTCCAGTGATGGCGGCGGTTTATGGACACCACTTGTTGACTTATTTCCCTCAAATTGGTCTGATTCTCGTTCACTTTCATCAATGGCAATATCAGTAGATGGATATCCTTATGTCTCGGGTGTATGGAGAACCCCATCAACAAGAGGTTCATTCTTTACAACTGATGACTTGGGACCAAATGGTGGAAGTTGGAGAAGTATTGCTCTTATCAGTGATACAGTAAGTTATACTAATTATCAAACCATTGCTGTTAATTCATTAGGAGATAAGGTTGCATTCTTAGGTTGGAATGACTATTGGGCATATGGAATTAATTCATCAAATGATTTTGGTGGAACATGGTTAAATAATACACCTAATTATGATGAATTTAATCCTGACAGCAATCCCAATATGTTTGTTTCAGATATCAGCACAATTCGTTGGGGTGCCGATGATGATGTTTATTGTTTATTCGGATTTTGTCCAACAGAAGATGCAGCAAGTTATGGAACAACTTTCGGTTTATCAAAATCAACAGATGCCGGTGTTTCTTATGGTGCAATTGCACCTATATTTAATGGTAATTGGTGGCCTGAAGTGCCTTCAATTAGTGGAGACACAATGTATTACATTATTGATACCATTGCAAATGGAATGCCTGATACACTTATTGTAAAAGCATGGGTTGATAAAGCATTGGGTTACTGGGTTGATGATCAGGGTATTCTTGATGCAAAAGGATACTATCAGGGATCATGGTGGCATTTCTGGGATTTTGAATATTCAGATGGTATGCTTATGGCCTCCTTACCATACTATGATGTAACAATTGATTATGTAGTAGATGGTGATATTTACACATTTATTGATAATTGGACATCTATTATGTTTGGTCGTATGGATGTGGGTTCTGGAGAAACAGAATTTATATGGAATTATCTTGATTTACATACACCCGTTTTGGATACATTTGGTAATATTGGTACATTTAGAGGTGTAGCTTTCTCTACTCAGCTTTGTTATGATAATAGAAATGGTGATATGTATATTGTTTATATGGATTTATATGATACAACAACAGGAGCAGGTTCCCATGAATTAATCAAATTTGATGGTGACTCAGTCTACAGAGCAACAACACCTCCAGTATTAAATTCAGGTGTTTCCAATGCTATTGAAGCTCCTATTTACCTTGATGGAAGTATAATACATACTGTGTTTAGAGCAAGTTCAGCAGATTCAGTTTATTATATTGGCGTTGATGTTGATGCTGTGCCAGAATGGGAAGTATTAACAGGTATTGAAGAAGGAAGAAATAATACAATTACAAACAATGTATCATTCTTCAATGTTCCTTCAATTGTAAGAAACAATTCTGAGATTTCATTCTCAATAAGTGAAGCCGGAAATGTAAAGATTGTCCTTTATGATGTTACAGGTAGAGAAATTAAATCATTAGTCAATGGTAATTTTAATGCAGGTACACATAGTGTTGCACTTGACGGAAATACAATGACTCAGGGTATCTATTTTGCAAAAATAATAACTAATACAATTAGTGATTCAAAGAAAATTATTATTGTAAAATAGTTCTCATATATTTTTTAATAAAGAGGGGACAACGAGAGTTGTCCCTCTTTTTCTTAACCTTTTTAATCAACAAGGAGAGTAGGTATGTTCCTAAAAAAAGGATTTCTCTACTCCGTAATTATTTTACTTGTAATACTATTTTCAATTAATATGTTTGCTGGAGTTACAGGTAAAATTACAGGTAGAGTTACTGATAAGCAGACAAATGAAGGGCTCCCCGGTGTTAATGTTATTATACCGGAACTGCAAGTAGGAGCTGCTACTGATGCTGATGGTTATTACTTCATCCTTAATGTTCCTGTAGGACTATATTCAGTAACTGCACAAATGATAACCTATGCTTCAGTAATTATGGAGCAGGTTAGTGTTAGTGCAGATATTGCCACAACAGCAAATTTTGCTCTTGTCCCACAAGCAATTCAGGTTGAAGGTGTAACCGTTACGGCAAAGAAAAAACTTGTCGAAACAAATGTTACATCAAAGCGAAGAATTATTGACCAAGAATTTCTTAATGAAATGACAGGAAGTGGTGTAATGGAAGTTGT
>CBDUZN010000214.1:0-3291 GCA_965371715.1 uncultured bacterium
ATTCATAATCCCTGGATTTCCGGGATAACAATATACATCAATTCCCTCTTTTCTCAATTTATATGCAATTGCATGTTCTCTGCCACCCTGTCCTAAAATAAGGACTTTATTCATAATCATCACTTTCCTTAATTATATCTGCAAAAAAGGTATATATTTCAGTTTTATTATCAAGATAACAATTTTCATCCATACCTGCTTTTAAGCATGTTTGCTTTAAAAAAGATTCCCTATCATAGCCCCATTCAATTGCAACCTGTGGTAAAAGCAATCCTGAATAGAATCCTCTTTTCATAAACAATCCATGTTTACCTATCTTAATACTTTTCAGATTTGTTTCCTTTTCAAGAGGGCTCATTATTGAGATCTCTATTTCAATATCTTCACATTCAGATAAAGCAACTGCATCAAATCTTGGATCATGGAATGCTGCCTGTCTTGCCATTTCATAAACAGCAATGTATAATGGTTTTATCCCAATTATATAACCAATACATCCTCTTAGGTGATTATTTTTATTCAATGTTACAAATACACCGGTTTTATCATTTAATATTGATTCTTTCGGTTGTCCCGGTAAATATTCATTGTTTTCCAAATATGATAAAATTGATTTCCTTGCAATATCAAGAAGTATTTTTTTTTCTTTATTATTTAACATTTGGTACTCCCATAAATGATGCATATCCTACAGTATAACTATCAAAATCCTGTGTAATATCACTACTTGTTATTTGATGAAGCAAATTCGTTTTTAAATGCTTTTCTTCATTTATTCCTAAAATTACAGCAATAGCTCCGCCTCCACAAGCAGGAGATGTTCCCTTAAAGTAGTTCATAAACATATCTCTTTTATCTGAAAGAATATGTTTAACTGTGTTTTTATCTGTCATTAATGCCTGCTCATAATTATATCCATGATACAAATCCGATGATGCAATAAACAATGTTTCATCATCATCATTTTTAATTAGTTTTTCAGTAATATTCATTACATTCTCATTATTCTGTTCTCCAATCATTATTGGAACAATTTTCATTTTTCTACCAAATATATACTGTAAAAATGGTAATTGCACTTCAATTGAATGCTCTTCTATATGTAAATCATTGTTGAAAAAAATATTTTTATCTATTAGTTTTTCAGCAAATTCAATATCATTTTCTATTTCACCAAGCGGGGTTTCCCATTTATTTACATTACTTAAACAAATACCATTAAATGGACTATAATGAGATGGTCCTATTATCACAATTCTTTTATAATTATTTTTCTTAATTGATGAATAAAAATGAGATGCCGTTAACCCCGAATAAATAATACCTGCATGAGGTACTATTCCTGTTCTAATAGCTATATTTGGCTGAACATCTATTTCTTCAAATAAGTGTTTTATTAAATTTTTTATTGCATTACTATCCTTTGGATAGAATCTACCTGCCTGATATGCTTTTCTAATTTCCGTATTTCCATTTTGTTTATTCATCTTTAATATCTCAATGTTTTTATTTTTTTAATAGTTTAAGAATTTCATCTATTTTCTTTTTATTTTCTTTACTTAATTCCGATAAAGGCATTCTTAGAATTCCTGTATCAATCTTCATTTTCTTCATTGCATATTTTAGTGGAATAGGATTTGTTTCAATAAACATTGCTTTAATAATTGGATAAAGAAATTTATGCATCTTTTTTGCTTCAAAGATTGCATTTGCAAAATACAATTCATAGAGCGATTGCATATATGATGGCGCAAGATTGGATGTTGTTGATATAACTCCTGATGCACCAATACTCATTAAAGGTAGTGTTAATATGTCATCTCCCGACATAACAATAAATCCCTTTTTTGCTTTTATCAAGATTTCTGTTGCCTGATTAATAGAACCAGATGCCTCTTTAATTGCTACAATGTTTTTAATTTTTGAAAGTGCGGCTACAGTATCGGGGTCAATTGAAACACCTGTTCTTGATGGAACATTATAAATAATAATTTCCATTTTTGTATTACTTGCTACTGTCTTAAAATGTTTATAAAGACCTGTTTGATTGGGTTTATTATAATATGGTGTAATTATTAAAGCATAATCAGCCCCCACACTTTCAGCATATTTTGTTCTTCTAATGGTATTAATCGTATTGTTTGTTCCGGTTCCCGCAATAACATAAACCTTTCCTCTTGCAACATTAACAGCTGTTTTTATATTTTTCCCTAATTCATCTTCGCTTAAAGCCGGTGCCTCTCCTGTTGTTCCACAGGATAAAATTCCAGATACCCCTGCATTTATCTGTCTTAATATCTGTTTTTTATATACTAAATAATCAATAGAACCATTTTCCTTAAAAGGTGTAATAAGTGCTGTACAGCATCCTTGAAGCATAATACCTCCTATTTTACATACAGGTCTTCTTTAACAAGACCAGTATTAATTATTATATCAGAATAAAAAGTGTTTTCTACAATCTCACCTTCTTCATAATGCATGAATCCGATTATCCTGCCTTGTTCACTGAAATATATTTTTGCTTTATCAAAATCATATTTTTCAAAAGGAATTCCGGTTATATGTAATTCAGTTGCATTCTCTTCTTTATACATAACATCTTTTATTTCATAATCCGTACTATCTTCATCAATAATATTTCTCAAACGCTTAGTAAAGAAAAACCAATCCGATTCTGCAATAGTTGTACCTCTGATATTCTGAACAAGAAAATTTGATAGGGATAAGGTCAATTTTATATGTTTCAAAAATCCCCCTCTCCTTCCTGTTACTTTTTTTGATTCACAATTGTAATATGCCTTTGAACCCAATCTATCTCCTTCTATACTTTCCATATAAATATAATTGGGTTTCACAAATTTATGTAGCCATATGGTTTCAGAGTATTTCTTACCCTTAACTATATATGCATGTATATGACATGTATAATCATTTATTTCAGAGTGAAAAGCCTTCACTTTTCCGCACAATTCGTCTAATGTAGGTTCCTCTGATGTAGGTTCTTCTGAAGAAATAATTAATGCAAAAAGTATAAATAGTATAATCAATGTTTTTTTCATAATTTTCTCCTTTTTATAATTTATTATCTATAATTTGTACAGTCAGGGCTTGACATGTTTACAATTGCTTTATTGATATTAATTTTCCATTTATTAGGATTATTGTCAATATATTTTGCGATTTTATTATACATTTTTTCATTTCTTATTATTTCGTCATAAAAAGATCTTTTCCATTGGAAACGGGAGGGTTTAGAACCCTCCCCTACATTTCTTATTATATTTATTC
>CBDUZN010000215.1:0-3143 GCA_965371715.1 uncultured bacterium
CATGGATATCACTAAATGCAAAATTGTCTCATTATAAATGAAAATGTGCAAAAAATGGTATATAATTAAATTAATAAGAAAGCAGAAAATACTAAGTAATAAAATAACAAACCTTATGCAGATTGTTATGGTATGATTATTGCTTAATATATATGTATAACTTGGAGGTTCATATGAAAAAAAATGTTTTTTTTATCTTATTTATATTATTATCACATATTATATTTGCTCAGAATTTTGATAATTGCAAAATATATTTATGGGATAATGATAATAACCATCAATTTGAAAATCCTGGTTTTGTAGGACAATTTGTTGGTTATGAGTATAGTATGATAAAATCATTTGAGGAATTGGGATTTTCTGAATCAGAATCTAATTTTGAGTTAGGTATTGGATTCCCATTAAATCCCAATGAATTAAGTGCAATATTCGTAATTTGTGGTGATAGAGATACTCTTGATACTATGTTTAGTGCTGCAGATATTGAACAATTATCGGCATATATGAGTGGAGGCGGATGTCTCTATATTGAGGGTAATAATATTGCTGATTATCTGGACATTCATTATCAGGACTTTCTATTACAGTATTTTAATATTGCTGTATCAAGTTCTGGGTCGGGGTACAGCGGATATGATACGCTTAAAATTGATACAACATTTTCATTTTTCAGATCCCAATCATTTATTTATCCTATTGGTACTGTTACAGATTTAGACAATGATGTGTTTACAGCAGCCGATACACTTGATTCCTTTTATCATAGTATTTTGGTATATGATGATCCTGAAAGCAAAATGTATCTTTCAACAGCAGCTGCATATACTCCACCATTACCTAAAAGTAAAGTACCACAGTGGAAATCATATCTATCAACAGTGGATTTTGGGGCTTTTTCCTCTCTACATAATACCGGAGGGGATTTACCTGATTCAACAGAAAATTTACTCATAAGAACAGTATATATTAGAGATATTCTGCTTCTTTTCACTATTGGAAATGTTTTAATTGTTAATCATACCCCCAATGAATTTGAAAATAATGTTTCAAATGCTATGGATTTAACAAAATTTGATTATGATAAAATTTGGATAAGTCCAGGTATTCAGGGACCAAATTATAATTTTTACACAAAGTATTCATCAATTGTATGGTATTCAACAGGATGCAGTATTGGTGAAAATATTACAGTTACTGATATTGATAATTTAGAAATTTATTTGAACTTTGGAGGTTCAATGCTTATGTCAGGGGAAGATATTTGTCAGGAAATAGGTGATTCTACAGTAGGATTTGAACATCCATTTTTATCGGGATATTTTTCTATTGATTATATTAGCAAGGCATATCATGATAATATACATGTTCCTGCTATTGGCGGTTTTTATACCACAATGGGCAATTATGTTATAAACAATGAGATTTCACAAGATGTGATTAAGCCAGTTCCAAATCCTGGAATGAAACCATTTCCGGCATTCAATTTTAGTACAAGTTTAGGCAAGGCACCGTTACAGTCAGCAATCACAAATGATGCATTTGGCTTTAAGACAGTATTTCTTACATTTGCAATTGAAGATCCAATAAATCAAGTAATGCTTAAAAATATGTTGAATAGAACTCTTTTTGATTTGTTTGAATTGGATACAGTATTTGTTCCCAAAACAATAACTGGTATTGAGAATATTAATGTAACTTATACCTGTAAAAATAATTCCATATCTTTTGAAGTAACTGTTACATCAGATAGAGACGGTGATATCACACTTATAAGGAATGAAGTTATTGAAGAATCTGTAAAAACAAATTGTAATCAAACATACTATAAATTGATAAGTGCATATAATAGTGGTTTGTATGTTATTGAATATAGAGAGAATGGCAATATCATATCAACTTACAATGTAAATATTTCATCATTAGGCAGCAATGAAGAAAAGGTATATACAAAGAATAATTTATTGTACATTGAATCAAATGAGAATAATGCAGAGGTTAGTATATATGATATTACAGGAAAATATATTGATAGATTATCAATAATAAATGGAAAAGCAATTTGGAATAAATTTGCAAAAATACCTGCCGGTATTTATTTTATTAAATTTGAAAATACAGGGAATAAATACAAAATAATGAAATATTGATTTTAATTTGTAGGGGCATATTTTGAATAATCCGAGAAATATGTTGTTCGTGAACCGCCCAATAATTATCTTAGTTTATAGCCATTTTCGTTAATATATGAAATAAAATCATTACTAAAAGTATTGATGTCTTCTGATACTAAACTTCTATCATTTTTACTAAGAGAAAAACGGAATGTTATTGATTGAAATTCACCAAGTCCCTTGTTTTCATATACAGTAATCAATTTTCTTGAAGTAATAATTTTTGATGAAAATGATTCAATTTTAGTTATAAATGATTCAAATGTTTCATCCAATGGTTTAAGAATTGAAAAATCAAGCATTGAAACAGGAAATTGTGAATAGGGGATAAATGTAGGAGTACTTTTTTTCAAAATTAAACTACTGATCATTATTTGAGCAAAAGCAATATTAACCTTTTTATCAAGCAATCTATTAAAAGAGGGATGAATTGTTCCCATATATCCCGCTGTGTGTTTATTGATCTCTATAGATGCGGTACTTGATGGATTCAGCAATGCTTTATCTTTTAATGGAATAAGTTTAATATTATAATTTGTTAATTTATAAATAACATCATTAATAATATTTTTAAGTTCAATAAAAGATGTATTATCTCCATTTTTGGATTTTTCTTTAACAGTAATAATACTCAACATTTGTGTTTCTGATTTACCGGAGAAAACAGGTCCCATTTCATATAATGAAAAAGCATTAGTATATTTTAGATTTTCATAAACATTTTTTAGCATTATTGGCAGCATTTCTGTTCGTAAGATTGTATTATTAAGGGATACTGAATTTTTCAATGTAATATGGTTTTTGGGAATAAAATTGGTCAATTTAAGAAAATCATTATCAAACCAAATATAGGAGTCCGTTTCATTCATTTCGTAATCATAGGAAAGAATATTCCTGATCTTATTTTCAGTATTTTTTTCAGTATTATTATATGGAATTGTTAATCTTTGTACTGGTAATTGCGGCTCA
>CBDUZN010000216.1:0-3123 GCA_965371715.1 uncultured bacterium
TGCCTGTAATGAATATGATATTGCCCTTATATTCACTAATACCAGACACTTTTTACACTAATGTTTGGAAGAAAGAAGAAGCTTGGACTTGCTCTTGGTGGAGGAGCAGCAAAGGGTTTAGCCCATATCGGAATATTAAAGGTTTTGGATGAATATGGTATTAAACCTGATTTTATTTCAGGAACTTCCATAGGGGCATTAATAGGAGCATTATATGCTTCAGGGAAAACAGGCATAGAAATTGAAAACATTGCACTTGAACTTAATAGAAAGGATATCAAAAAAGCATTAAATATCACATTAAGCGGAGCAGGTTTTATTAGTGGAGAAAAAATATCCGAACTTCTTTACCCAATAATAGAAGTGAAAAATATTGATGAACTAAAAATTCCATTTGCATGTACTGCCTGTAATATCATTAATGGTGAAGAATTTATTTTTACAAGTGGATATATAAGTGAGGCGGTAGGTGCTTCCATTTCAATACCAGGAATATTTTCACCTGTTAAACATAATAAAGCAGCTCTTGTAGATGGTGGATTAGTTAATCCTGTACCTGTTGATCTTGTCAGAGAAATGGGAGCGGATTATGTTATTGCAGTAAATGTTTTAACATTACCTAAGATAAAACATAAAAGGATTAGTTTTCCTGAGCATAGAGATGAGAAGGAAATAGCAGAAACAAATATTAGTATAAATAAACGCATAAAAAGATTTGTTGAAAATGAACTTAATGAAATTGAAACAGTTGCAAGAAAATTAACAACAATATTGGATATCAGAAATGAAATAAATATTTTTGGTGTGATATATCAATCAATTAACCTTGCCGAAAGAAACATTGCAGAATATAAACTTGAATATGATAAACCGGAGATGCTTATAGAGCCTGATTTAATAGATATTGGTCATTTTGAATTTAATAAGACAGCACAGGCAGCAGTACTGGGAGAAAATGAAATGAGGAAATATATACACAAATTAAAAAGATTCAGGAAGTAGGATTATGATCAGAGAATACAATGATTTGTTCCGTTCTAAGTTGGCATTCATGCGAAAGCCTATTCTGAGTGATTTAAAGAATATGTTGGAATCCATTATTGTCTTTCTATGTTTTCTGCTCTGTCAGACAATCAAACAGATGAACTCGCTGTACTTCGTATGCCGCAAACAGGGTAAATGCACAGAGGCTCATCTTGTTGATTGTCTTTCTCCGCAGAATATGTCTTTCTCCGCTCCAGATTGTCATTCCTGCGAAGGCAGGAATCCAGTATTTCTTATATCTTTTTTCTTTTTTACCAGATACCAGCAACCAGACACTTTCTTTTTCTGCTCCCACACACAAATTATAAACGGAGGCAATTTTGTTTATTGAGATAATACAGAATGAAAATAATTATGATTCATTAGGGAAAATTCTGAAAAATGAATTAAAGGAAAATATTGATAGTATTGAAAGCGTAAGAACATCAAAAATATATTATTTTAGAAATGACTTTGATACTAAATTTATAACAGAACTTTTAACTGACAGTATTACTGATAAAGGGATTATAGATGCGCATGCGGATATTGAGAATGATTATATTATTGATATTGAATATAAACCCGGTGTTATGGATACTGAAGCAGAAACATTAACTAATTATCTAAAAATGACATTTCCGGGTATTGGTGAAATAAAAACAGTAAGAAGATATTATATTAAGGATGAATTGAATAAAAAAAATGAAGTTATTAAATATATGAAAAATAGATTATATAATCCACTTATTGAAACAATTACAAATGATATTCACTTTATTCCTGATTTAATAGAAAAGGATGCATTCAAAGTAAATACAGTAAATCTGAATTGTGATCTAATTGAATTATCAAAAAACATGACATTATCTCTAAATATAAATGAGATGGAAGAAATAAAAAAACACTTTAATAAGATTGATAGGGAACCAACCGATATTGAACTTGAAACTATTGCTCAAACATGGTCAGAACATTGTGTGCATAAAACATTTAAATCATCAATTGATTATAAAGGTAAGTATATTGATAATTTATTTAAACAAACAATTGTAAAAGCAACAGAGGAAATAAATCACCCTGATGCAATTTCTGTTTTTCACGATAATGCAGGCATCTGGAATTTGGATAATAATAATTGTATATGTTTTAAAGTGGAAACCCACAATCATCCTTCCGCACTTGAACCCTATGGTGGTGCTGGAACAGGTATTGGCGGAGTAATAAGGGATGTTATTGGTACTGGGCTTGGATTTAAACCAATTGCTAACACAGATGTATTTTGTGTTGGCGATAATAATGATGATATTCCTGAAGGGACTATAAGACCTGATGATATATTAAAAGGTGTTGTCTCTGGAGTTAGGGATTATGGTAATAGAATGGGTATTCCTACTGTTAATGGTGCAGTTCATTTTCATAATGATTTTGCAGGTAATCCTCTTGTATATGCCGGGTCAATGGGAATAAGCAAAATAAAAAATGCATTTAAAAAAGTTAATGATGGAGATATGATTGTTCTTGTTGGTGGTAAAACAGGAAGAGATGGTGTTCATGGAGCAACATTTTCATCCGTTTCATTACATAATAAATCTCAGGAGGTTTCATCAGGTGCAGTTCAGATAGGAAATCCAATTGAGGAAAAAAAGATGCTTGATGCAATTATTGAGTCAGATGGTTTGTATAGTGCAATTACTGATTGTGGTGCTGGTGGATTATCATCGGCAGTCGGAGAAATGGGAGAAAAAACAGGTGCAGATGTAATGCTTGATAATGTGCCGCTTAAGTATAATGGTTTATCATATGATGAAATATGGATATCGGAATCACAGGAGAGAATGGTATTATCAGTGCCAAAGAGAAATTATGACATTCTTGAAAAAATTATGAAAAAGCATTCAACAAATATTTCACATATAGGTTTCTTTACCGGGAAAAAACTGCATATCAAATATAAAGAAAAAACAGTATGTGATCTTAATATAGATTTTCTCCATAATGGTATTCCTATGCAAAGAAGAAATGCTTTACCTTATATAAATCTTGAAAAGGGCAATGATCCGGATATTAAAACCGACAATTATAATGAACTTATTAAGC
>CBDUZN010000217.1:0-3080 GCA_965371715.1 uncultured bacterium
CTCTCTATTACTCCTTCTCCTACATCTATTTTAAATGACTCATATAGTAATAAACGTATAAGCAGTGGACTATCAACTTTATCACTTTTGAGGGATAAATCATTATATTGTTCATCTTAACTCCAATATTTAAGACTTTTTTACTGTTTCCGTAAGTTGTGTTATTGTTTAACATAATTCTTTTGCATTTTTATATTGTAAAAAATATAAGAAAATAGTGAATAATTGATAAAGAAATTATTTACATTGAAGAGCATTTTTTATGTTGGTGATTGCTACAAATTCACAATAGTGATACCATCATTGAGATGATGGTCAATGCCTGATTGATATGATTTAATATCCTTTCTCATTGATAAATGTTCCCTTACCCCAGTTTTCAATACTCCTGTTCCATGCCCATGAATAATTTGAAGTGTTTTTAACCCTGCTGTTTTTGCCTTATCAATAAATGTATCCAATTCCAATATTGCTTCATCAGCATATAATCCCCTTAAATCCAATTTATCACTAACATTAATATCATCTGTTACCGATATCTCACTCTGCTTAATATCTAATATTTGAGTTATCTTATCAATATAAGTCGTTACTTTTACACCATTTATATCAACAATAACTCTATTATCATCAACACTATCAACTATCCCGCTTACATTGTCATCTATTAATACATTCTGACCAATTTCTACTTTATGCAGTATATTTCCTTCTGTTTTTTTATCCAGATCAATCAATTTCTTATTAACAAATTCCTTTGCTGTTTTTATGGATGCCTTTGAAGCATCTGCCTCTTTGATCTCTTTCACAATATGTTCAAATTCACTTCTCATTTTTATCAATTCATCATTCTTCTGTTTTTGAAATTCCTTTTTCAGATTCTTTAATTTGCTTTTCAATGTTTCCTCTTTACTATTTGCTAGTTCTTCCAATCTGCTTAATACCTTTCTTTGATGACTTAACATATTTCTCAAATCATCTGTTTCTGCGATTTTTTCCCTATAAAGAGTATTAAGATGTGTATAATCAAGATAATCATTTCCAAGCATTTTTTTACTTGCTTCAATAATTACTTCAGGAAAGGAATATCTTTTTATTAAATTAATAACACCTGAATTCCCCATAGAACCGGGGTTTAATCTATAAAGTGGTTTATTGTTTTCTATATCAAACATCATTGATGCAAATTCAATATTTTCATTTCTATTTGAAAATTCCTTTAATGCATCAAGATGGCTTGTGAAAATAACTGTTGATTGTTTGTCAATTAAATATGTTAATAATGCCGATGCAAATGCCGCACCCTCTTTTGCAGATGTGCCGCTGCCAACTTCATCAAGCAGAATTAATGCATTTCTATTTGCCTTAACAGTAAATTCTTTATAATTAATTATATGTGATGCAAATGTTGATACACCCTTTTCCATTGATTGATCATCACCAATATCGGCAAATACATTGGAAAAAAATGGCATTTGTGAGCCCTCATTGCATGTAATAGGTAATCCCTTTCTCATTAACATTGCAAATAATCCCAATGTTTTCAATATAACGGTTTTACCACCCATATTGGGTCCGGTAATCAATAATGATTTTCCTTTATTTAATTCAAGATCAAATGGAACTGTTTCTTTACCTATTGTCCTTAGAAGAACAGGATTTCTGGCATTCGTAATCCTAATGCCTGATTTTATTATTGGATATGTTGCTTGGTATTTTTTAATATATCTCAAAATAACATTATATGAATCAATTTTTATAATCACTTCAATTGATTCTTTTACAGTAGATTCTTTTTGAATAAGCATTGTCTTAATCTCAGCCAAAATTCGTAAAACTTCTTTCATTTCATCAAGTTTTGTTTCTTTTAATTCATTATTATATTTAACAAACTCATCCGGCTCAATAAATGCAGTCTTATGTGTATCGGAATAATCGTGAAGAATTCCTGTAATTTCTCCCTGACTTGATGCTTTCACCTGTAAAACAATTCGTTCTTCACTTAAAGTAATTCTGTCAGACATAAGAATACCAGAATATTTACTTATTGATTCATTAATAACCTTATCCTGTCTGCTTTCTAAATTCCTAAGTTTTTTTCTGATCTCCTTAAGTGTCTTGGATGCATTATCCTTAATCTTCCCATCTTTATCAGCAATTGCATTTATTTTATTATAAATTAATTCAATATCACTTTTATCAATTTTACTTGTAAATATTTCCTCAAATTCTTCAATATCACTATTAATAATAACATGCATTAATTCAAATACACCCTTTATTGTTTTAATATGAGGAATATTGAGAATAAATGATTGTTTGAAAATTGATTCAAATATGGTATCGGCATTATCAAGATAGAATTGCCTTAATTCTATATTGGTACCTGTTCGCAGGTATCTGTTTATTTCCATTGATCTTAATTCATACTGCTTTTCTGAATCAAAAATGCTTTTATCAAATAAATCAGCCGTAATGGAAAGTACAGAGTATTTTCGAAATTCGTCAAGAACTGTATTTAATTCAATTTTTGAAGTAAGATTATTGGGGATAAACATTTCTAATGCCCGGACTGCTAACAACAAAATCAACTATTTTATAGGCAACTGTCACTTTCAAATTATCTTGAAAGGTTTTTGGCAATGGTAGAATAGATAAACCATATAGTATAATTATCATAATAAACAGAAATATTGCCAGTGAAAATGTTACTCCACCGATTTTATCAAGTATTATTAATGGTGATGAATGAATTGATTTTTTTATAATAAACACCATCATAAAAAAAAGTAAACCAAATAATACAAATAAAATTGTAAAAGAAAGGATATTGAGAAAATATCCTTCTATTGTCATGTATTTTTGGAGAGTAAGAAAAAAGGGAACATAAAATTTTAATGAAAACATAAAAGCAAGAACAACGGCAGATATATTGCCTGCCTGTTTTATAAGTCCTTTTTTAATTCCGAGTGCAATAGAAATGATAAGAAAAACAAGAAAAATAATATCAATAATTATCATCGTTTTTTCTTCTCTGGTCTTTTAAGACCTTCCTCCTTGCAGCAATTCTTTGTTTTCTG
>CBDUZN010000218.1:0-3027 GCA_965371715.1 uncultured bacterium
AATTGGAATGTATAAACAGGAGGTAATCCGTAGAAATCCTTTGTTGAATTTCCGATAACAAATGAAGAATTCAAATTCATGCTCAAATATTCTCTTGGCTGATATGTTACTGATGACATAATCATTGATGAAAAATCATTTGCATTTATCATTGCGGCAAATTCCGCACTAACTGTTTCTCCCTGATTTAATCCAATTATTGGAATTAAATAATGTTTGCCAATAAGATAATTATCATTAAGATATCTTCTCAATATATCATTATAGGTAAATCCTACTGTTTTTCCATCAGAATAGTAAATATATTCAAGCGAAGTATAAAGAAAATCATTAAATGTATAATCCATACCGGCAGTTAAAAAGTAATGAGAATAATCAGCTATGCTATCCTGAATCCAATGTTCAACATCAGCAAAATGATCTATTTCAATCCACATTCCCGGTCCCCAGTAATCAATAATAATATTTAAACCATTCAAAAGATATTCAACTGTATTTGTACGAAACACAAAACCATTAAAGATTCTTCTTGTATTAAAAAAATGTGCAGAAAATAAAGATACTGTAAAATAATTATTAATATTCTCAAATAAAAGACCCTGTTTTGTTTGCTCATATTCTGTATGATCCTGATAAACAAAAGAAATCGTATTATCCCCAAAAGAATACATGCCTGAAAATCCGAGAATACCTTCTTCAATATATGAATAATCCATTGGTGATGTTGAACTAAAAATATCAGCCGGTGCATAGGTTTGGGAAATTCCCCATTTCATTGGAAATTTACCAAGTTTTATATTAAACCCAGAATAATAGATGGAAAGATATGCATTATTTATTTTCATACTATTACTAAGTTGATAATAACTTGGAAGATTATCTGTAACATAATCAGGTATATTATCAGGATATGGAATAATATATTTGGGACCACCAACATAAAATTGTCCTAATCCCTGTAAATGAAAGGATGCAACGCCTTTATCGGCATTCATATTTAAAACTACCCTATTTTCCCCATAAGCATTTAATGATTGATAGTAATAGTAATTATAATTATACTCACCATTAAATCTGAGTGCAAAAATAATATGAGGAATTATAATCAGAAATAAAATTATTTTTTTCATCTTTCAAAATAACTTTTTTGAAAATATTTATCATCTATTCCCGCATTCATTTCAATATTCTCATACACAATTTCCGTTTTACTGTTTTGCTTTAATTTGTCATACATTAACATATCGGTTGGAATATATTTTTCTCCAATTTTTTTATACTCATTAATAATTAATTCTTTTAGAAGACGCTCTGATGAAGAATAAATTTCCTCTCTTATTGGAATAAAAATATCTTTTTCTATATACACCATTTTCATTTTATATGGTGCATCAGCAGATTTGGCGGTTAATTTAATAATATATAAAGTATCTTCACTTAGAAGTTCCATATTATATAAATCATTTGTTTTTCTGTTTTCCGACATATCTTCATAGGAAAAATCACTACCCATAAAACCCTCTTTCAGCATATGTCCTTTAATCCTGATTGCTTTCCCTGCATTTGGTATATAAAGCCACATTTGATCATTCTTTTTCATAAATCTATTTGTATGTCCAGTTGATGATGCAAGGATTTCAATAAGTATATTATTTTCATCTCTCATAAATATATCCATTGATAATTCTCTGTTTTCATTGTGTTCAAGGATATTCATTTTTGCAGTAAATTTCATATTTTTATAAATCATGTTTTCATCTACTTTATCAAAGATTTCCTCAACTGTCATTGAAAATATGAATATTGAAGAAATAAACATTATTATAAATAAATTTCTTTTCATAATTACTCCCTTAATACCTCTATTGGGTTAACTTTCCAAATTCTTTTTATTAAAAATAATGATGAAGACATTCCTGAAACAAAACTAAAAAGCATAGCCCATAAAACAATGCCTATACTTAAATCTGTGTACCACACTGTTTCCATTGGAAATTCAATATCATTCATTGCAGATGAAACATCCATTCCATTGATTTCAAAATAATATGTTATTCCAGACCCAATGAGTACACCAATAAAAGCCCCAATTAATGTAATAATTATTGTTTCAATAAGAAACATCATAAAAACCTTTCTGTTCGTAAGTCCCAATGATTTCATCATTCCAATTTCTTTTGTTCTTTCATAAAGAGCCATTATCATTGTATTTATTATTGCAATAGAAGCTAATGCAAAAATAATTGCATAGAAAATATACATAAAATATATTCCTATCTTCATCATATGAACTAAACTACCTTCACTTTCATAATAGATAATATCTATATCATTATTCTCCTTAAGTATTTCATTTGTTTCATTAAACACAGAATATGCTTTTGAATCCGATTTCGCAATAATCATAATTTCCGTTACATGTCCTTTTGGGAGTGATAAGAGAAATCTGGCATCATCAATATGCATAAAAGCGGTTGTTTTTGCAATATATGAAATGCCCGTTTTGTAAAACTCTCTAACAATTAATCTTGTTCCATTTAGATAGCCATATTTTGTAGGTGTAATAATCACTATTGTATCTCCAATATCAATATTATACTTTTTAGCAAATATTGTTGATACAAGTATTTCCCCTTTTAATAATTTCGTATTCCTGAGAAATACATTCTCTTTTTCATTTTCAGGTCTTATTCCAATTACAAGCATGCCATCAATCTCTTCTTCATTTTGTGCCAAAAGCGCGCCAAATCTTATTCTTGGCCTGATATCTATAATTCCATTAATATTTTCAATCCTTTCTTCAATGATTACATTATTTATAGATTTATTTACCGGTAAGAGGCGCTCTTTTTCTATATATTCCTTAGGTGTTATACGTATATGACCTGTTTGCATATCCAAAATAGTTCTATGCATTGGTTTATATATACCATCCATAAAGGCTTGTCCAAAGATAAGAACAATTGCTGCAATAGCAATACTAAGCATTGTTAATGCTGTTCTTCTGTGATTTCTTAAAATATTTTT
>CBDUZN010000219.1:0-3022 GCA_965371715.1 uncultured bacterium
AAGAGACATATTGTTAATATCAATCTTATCTGCAAATACAGGTAATAAAAATATTAATAATATGAGAACTGTTAATATCCTCTTCATAAATCACCTCAGAAGTTATAATTTAATTGTATTAAATGTATACCATTTACATATTGATTTGCAGAATATCCATAATCAATTGAAAATTGATTTAATATAATCTCAAATCCACCGGCATATTCTATTGGGAATGACCTTATTCCACATCTAACAATGAAAACATCCTCTACAATTTCATAATTCACCGCACCACCAAATGAAGTTGGCCAACCAGCGCTTTTTGAAACATCAAAAGATGTAAAGAAATTACTATATGGTTCAAATGATATACCTGCACTAACTGTTCTTTCAATGTAATATCTATTTGAAGTCATAGTTCCTGCAATATAGGAATTTGTAATATTTTTTACAGCAATCCCTAAATTCCATCTTTTATATATTGTTCCAATAAGTCCCATATCTATTGTATAGTAAATATTGCTTCCATTATCAATCTGCTCCAAATATAAAAGATTAATATTAGTTCCAAAACTCAAAACATTTGCAAGCGGAATACCATATGTTATGTTAACGACTCTCTCGGTATGCATTCTTGTACCTGTTGATATAATTGAATCATTATTAGCATAATCACCAAGTACAAAATATTCGCTAAACTTTGCTCCCATAACCCCATATTGCGTCATATACGAACCATACAAGGCAAATGAATGTGTAAATCCATAAAGGTTTTCATAGGATAATGATATATTGGCAATGTCTGTGGCAGTTATTGATGCCGGATTTATTATTGCATTTTCAATTCCCATTAATAATGAACTGGTACAATATCTCATTGATTTTACTTTCACATTTCCGGGTATATATTCAAATGCTGCAAATGATAATAATGCTGAAAGCATAAGTATGATAGTTATTATATTTTTTTTCATATTTAACCCCTATCAGTTCAAAATAGTTGTAACAATAATTGGTTTTATAATTCTCATCACTTTTCCATCAGAAGCAATCTTCTCAACAACAAGCATATAGGAAGCAATATTCACAGGTGCACCGGCATGATTTTTTCCATCCCAAATGATTGTGGTTGAACCAGGAACATTTTCAATAATTACTTTTATTAATCTTCCATTCATGTCAAATATTCTTGCTGTTATCCGTTCATTATTAAGACATTCAATTTCAATTCTTGCTGTTTCTCCTCTTTCAAATGATACTGGATTCGGGAAAACAGCAACAGATAGTGTTGAATCCTCTTCATTCTCTACAATTTCAATATCATCCATAAAACGAACAAGCAGTTGATAACCGGATGAGTATGGTTCTTCAGTATCATACTGCCCACCAATACCTATAACATTAACAAGCATACCAGGTTTTATAGTCTTCAATAAATTACTACTAAAAAGATCTGTTGTTTCACTTGCTCTTACATCAATAATTGTTTGTCCATTAAGTATCTGAAAATTTTTCCCGCTTCCCAAAGTAATAGGAGCAGTGATTACTTTCCCATACTGTGCTTTTAGGAGAGAACCTTCATTTAGTTCATTAACACCCTGCGAATTCACCAAAACCTTTGGTTCAACAATAGCCAAAGTGTCATTAATAATCATAATATCTGTATCCGGTGAAGAATATTTAACTTCGGTTAAACCATTATACTCTTCAACTGTACCTGTTAGCAGTAATTCCATACCCAATACAAATGTATTATTCATTGCATCATTAGAAGAATATATATTTACTCCTCCTGTTTCATCCTGAATATAAAATCCGGTTGCACTTGATGTTGGATTAAATATTGAAGATGGACCAGTTACAATGCCTTTAATTGTTACACTCTCATTTAGATAAATAGATTTAAACCCATCACTGGTTTTCTGCACTTCTGCAATATCTGTAATCTCAATTTCCGGCATTATGTTAATTACTGGGAATTCATTTATATAAGCAAAATATGAAGGAGATAATCCTGTATAAACAGTAAATGTATCGGGTCCTTCAAAATATAATTTTTCAATATATATTGATACTGTATCAATTAAATGTGCATTGTAAATATCAAATGTCATCCTATCATTTAATGAATCTTTAGTAATAATCATGGAATCAACATTACTGATAATATTTACTGAATCCATTAAACTATCAACATCAAATCTTACTCTTACAAAATCTATTATACCATAAGTACTGTCAACTGTTGGAAAAACATCAAGTCGTAAATTAATAGATTCATTATTATTACAATATTTAGGATTTATTCTTGCTCCTCCGCTGCCATCAACTGATTTCAATATATCTTCATCATCAGAAGGCAATATTTTGAATTCTCCATAATCATAATCTACTGGACCTGTAAGAAAAATCAAACTATCTCCAATTACCGGAGTATAGGAATATCCAGCATTATCATTTTCTGTAACCCAGCATTCACCACTTCCATCATCAATTTCCCAATCCCCATATCCATCCTGAGTTGATACAACTCCGACATTCTCTACAATTACCAGAACACCTTCATATTTTTCTTTGGCAGTATCAGGTGCACTTTCTTCCAAATCAGAAGTATTAAGATTTATAGGAGCAGGTAGAATATTATTTGAAGAATGAATAGTATAACCGGATATATCCTTTATTTCCGTTTTATTATAATACTCAATAACAAGTCCTGTTATTGTAATATAATCTCCTTCCTTTATTCCACTGCCAATATTAAATAATTGTACACCGCTCCATTCAAATACACCAAATGTATCCTGAATAAAAGCATCTGATCCATAAACACGGGTTACAATTCCCGACACAGTTACTGTTTGATCAATATATGGAGAATCACCTGAAGGATCATCCGTATATTGTATATCCCTTATTGTTAATGAAAAAAGAGATAATGCAGTTAGAAATATCAATGTTGTAATAACAATCGATTTCATTCTACCTCCTTAAAGTATTTTTTTCTTTTACTTGCAGGCAATATATCCATTATTTCACG
>CBDUZN010000220.1:0-3008 GCA_965371715.1 uncultured bacterium
AATATATTGAAGATTAGGCGTGAAGAAATATCAATAAATACATATAACAATATTGGAATAACAGAAGGACAAAGTGAAATAATAAAGAATGTAATAAAGAATGATTTTTTAGTTAATGATGATACAATAGGAAGTACAATTCAGTTTATTCCCAGAATTGCAATGGATAGTATTGGAAATTTTATTATTGTGTGGAGGGACAATCGTAATGGTAATGCCGATATATATTCACAAAGATATGATAATACAGGAACAGTAATTGGAGCAAATTTTAAAGTAAATGACGATATAGGCACAGCAGCTCAATATTATCCAAATGTCTCAATAAATGATACGGCAAATTTTATTGTTGTGTGGAGGGACAATCGTAATGGTAATTATGATATATATAGCCAAAGATATGATAATACAGGAACAGTAATTGGAACAAATTTTATAGTGAATGATGATGAAGGTACGAGTAATCAACTTAGACCCAGCATATCAATGAATAACATAGGTAATTTTGTTATTGTCTGGATGGATATTAGAAATGATAATTGGGATATATATAGCCAGAGATATGATAATGTGGGTACAACAGTTGGAATAAATTTCATAGTAAATGATGATGCCGGTACAATTAGTCAATCTAGACCCATTGTATCAATAAATAGTAATGGTAAATTTGTTATTGTGTGGATGGATTATTATAATGGTTATGATTGGGATATATATTCACAAAGATATGATAGTACAGGAACAGTTGTTGGAACAAATTTTATAGTAAATGATGATGGTGGAACAAGTGCACAAGCACACCCAAATATATCAATGGGTAACACAGGTAATTTTGTTGTTGTTTGGCATGATTATAGAAACGGAGATTACGATATATATTCACAAAGATATGATAATACAGGAGCAATAATTGGAGCAAATTTTAAAGTAAATGATGATACTATCAGGTCAGGACAATACTGTCCAAGTGTATCAATGGTTCACACAGGTAATTTTGTTGTTGTTTGGCATGATCGTAGAAACGGAGATTACGATATATATGCACAAAGATATGATACTATAGGAACATCTATTGGAACAAATTTTATGGTAAATACACCGGGTTCAGCATATAGATTTTATCCAAGTGTATCAATGGATAATGCAGAAAATTTTGTTATTGTATGGTTAGATTTTTTTGAATTTGCTAATATATCTTTACAAAGATATGACAATACAGGAACAGTTGTTGGAACAAAATTGAAAGTAAATGATCGTGCAGGGATAAAACAACAAGTGCACCCAAAAGTATCAATGAATAACTCAGGTAATTTTGTTATTGTGTGGGAGAATTATATGATCAATGACTGGAATATATATAGCCAAAGATATGATAATACAGGAACAGTAATTGGAACAAATTTTATAGTGAATGATGATGCAGGCACAACAGTTCAATCCTATCCAAGTATATCAATAGATAATTCAGGTAATTTTGTTATTGTGTGGGAGGCTTACAAGAATGGCGACTGGGATATATATAGTCAAATATATGATAATACTGGCTTAGCACAAGGAGCAAATTTCAAGGTAAATGATGATGCAGGTACAGCAGATCAGCGTTATCCATGTGTGTCAATGGATCCTGATTCAAATAGATTTATCATATACTGGACTGATTATAGAAATATTGATGGAGATCCAGAAATAATGGCACAAAAATATATTAATGGAATGCCAATTGATTCAAATGTACAAGTAAATGTAGATTCACTTCCATATTATCATCAGGAATCATCAACAGAAGGTATTGCTTGTAATAGTAATACAATAATATTTGCATGGAAAGATAATAGGAGAGCCAAAGGATGGGATATATATGGGAAATTAACTGATTGGGATATTAATTCTGGCATAGATGATTATCAACCATTATCAAAGAAACAGGAGAGAATAGGAATAAATGCATATCCGAATCCATTTTGTAAATCAATAATGATAACAGGTGGAACTGGTGAATATAGTATATATGATATATCAGGAAGATTAGTAAATAAGGTTGACAGCGGTCTTTGGAATGGCAAAGATAAGAATGGAAAAGAGATAATGAATGGGATATATTATATAAAGAATAATGAATATAAATCAATAAAGATAATAAGAATGAAATAATGAAATATAAAGATAATTATCACTTCATAGAGTTATTGTAAATTGTGAATAATTAGTAAGGAGATTGCCACATTTACCAAACAAAACAGCTATGACAGAAAAGAGAGGTAAATAGTATGACAAAAGAGCTGATAAAGGGCAAGAATATATTGAATATCAAGAAAACAGATAAACACAATAATGAGTTAAGTAAAGGAGTTTACTTTATCAGGATAGAAACGGAAAATAATAATTATACAGGCAAACTGATTAATCTGAAGTAGAGACAAAAAAGAAAGGAAAAGAAAAAGAGAAGAGAAAGATGAAAAGACTAATAACAATTATAATGATCCTATCACTACTCCCAATAATGCTAATAAGCAGAGAATGGGTTGTAAGACAGGTATTGCCTGATGTTGGATATTATGAAATTTGGCGGCAACAGGATGGACCTAAAATAATGAATTTAGGAAATTATTATCCCAAATTAGTTATACCCACTCCTGTTCCTGGTGATATATATAAGACGGTAATATTTAGATTCACAGGAGATAGTTTTGAGTTTGAAACCAATATTGATTCATTAAGAATAACTGGATATGGTGATTTTGACAATGATGGACTTATTGAACTATTAGGTTTCAGTACGGTATACGACCAGAATATTGCGGTAATGGAGCAGCCGGATACAAATCAGATATATACAACAAGGACATGGGATAGTGATAGTGCAATTAATGAAGGAGCAGTATTTACAGGATCAACAAGTTTATTAAAAACAGATGGAATAGATAGGATTTATGGATCAGATCCACCTGATTGTGACAGTGGCTGGTATTATATGAGCAGTGATGGAGATAATTCATATTATTTTGATT
>CBDUZN010000221.1:0-2989 GCA_965371715.1 uncultured bacterium
TATTTAAATTACCAATAATTGATGGATTTATCTTTATTGTTGATGCTGATTCATTAAATATATAACCTGTCTCACCCTTTGCAGATAATCCCGCACTAAAACCCAATTCGGACATTATATTCTCTGTCCCCGCTGCTGTTATTAATATTCCTATAATGAAAATGATTATTAATAATGATACCTTTTTCATAATCTTTTTCCTCCTACTCAATAACAACTTTCTTTGTGTTTTTAATAGTTTTGCCAATAATAGAGTATTCTGATTTTGTACTATTTAATAACTTTTCAGCTTTGACTAAATTCTCTTTACTAATAAAAAGAATCATGCCTATTCCCATATTGAAAACCCTAAATGATTCACTTATTTCCAAATTTCCTTTTTCAGCAAAAAACTTAAATAGTTCGGGGATTTCCCATTTTTCAGAATATATTCTTGCTTCAATATTATCAGGTAAAATTCTTTCAATATTGTCGTAGAACCCACCTCCTGTTATATGAGCAATACCATTAACAAGATTCTCATTAATAAGCGGTATTACATTTTTCAAATATGATTTATGTGGTTTCAATAATTCCTGATATAATGGCTTTTCCATTGTTCCCTGAATTACCTGTAAATCAATATCTTTATCTTCAATAATTTTTCTTATAAGTGAATATCCATTTGTATGGAATCCTGATGAATGTAATCCAATTATAAAATCATCCACATTAATTTTCTCTCCAGTAATTGCTTTGTTCTTTTCCATTACACCGGTTATAAACCCCACAATATCATAATGTGTATTACCATATATTGTTGACATTTCAGCTAATTCACCGCCAATAAGACTAACATCAGCTTCTAAACATGCTTCAGTCATTGATTTTACAATTATTTCAACAGTATTCGGGTTCACTTTCCCGCAGCCAATATAATCAAGAAAGTATAATGGTTTTGCTCCAACAGCAAGAATATCATTAATAGAGTGATTAACAATATCTTTTCCGGTATTCTCAAACATATTCATTTTCTCGGCAATCAATAGTTTTGTTCCAACACCATCCGCACTAGATACAAGGATTGGCTCCTTGTAATCATTAAATTTAGCACTATACATTGAACCAAATCCTCCAATATCGGAAACCACATTAATATTAAATGTCTTTTTTACAATTTCCTTTATTCTATTTATTGACTCAATCCCCTTATCAATGTTTACACCTGACTCACTGTACTTCATTATTCTCCATCCTTGTTTTTGGCTTTATACTCATCATTCTAAGTCCATTTGCAATGATCTGTCTTACTCCCCAAAGTAGAATGATTTTATTATTCATGTCATCAATATTATCACTAATTATTCTATGATTATGATAAAACTTATGCAATAATCCTGAAAGTTCAGTTAAATATACTCCGATTTTCTGAATCTCAAATGTTTGTGCTGCAGAATAAATAATATAAGGATATTCCATCATTTTTAATACCAATCCACGCGCTTCAGGAATAATAAATATTTTTTCATCAATATTATCCGGACACTTCATAATTCCCACTTTATCAAATACTGAACATATTCTTGCATGCGCATACTGCACATAATAAACAGGATTATCCATTGTTTGCTTTTTTGCTTCTTCAATATCAAAGTTTATTGGCTGTGACATTTTCCTCATTAAAAATATGAATTTTAATACATCAATATCAATATTTTCCTTTAATTCATCAAATGTAATAAAATCACCTTGTCTTTTTGACATTTCAAATTTTTTCCCATCTTTAAGTAATGTAATAAGCTGAGCAATTAGTATTTTTATTTCTGTTTCTTTATTAATTATATGTACTGCAGATTTTAATCTATTTATATATCCATGATGATCAGGTCCCAAAATATCAATAATAATATCATAGCCCCTTTCAATCTTATTAAAATGATATGCAGCGTCCGGTAATAAATATGAGTATGTTCCATCAGATTTTATTATAACCCTATCTTTATCATCATAGATACTTGATGATTTAAAAAATACCGCATTATCCTTTTTTTCAAGTAAATCTTTTTCTTTAAGTAATTCAATTGTTTTATCAATAAAACCACTTTTTCTTATATTGGATTCATATATCCAGGTATCAAATTTAATTCCAAATTCCTTAAGCGATTCTTTTTGCCATTTCAAAATATACTTTATTCCCATTTCTGAACACTTTTTTATGTTTTCATTGTTCCAATCCAATTTCCCTGTTTCCTTTTCTATTGTTTTCGCAATATCCTTTATATATGCACCCCTATAACCATTTTCCGGGAATTCATCAGGACCATTACTGCTTATATGATGCAAAATTGACATACCAAGCATTTCTATCTGATTTCCGCTATCATTAACATAATATTCCTTCTTGGTTTCATATCCTGCAAATTGCATAATGTTTGATAAAAGCATACCTGTAAAACCAGCTCTTGCATTCACAAGAACTAATGGTCCCGTTGGATTTGCACTGATAAATTCAATATTTACCTTTTTCCCATTTGATTTCTTTTCTCCGTAATTACTATTACTTAAAATTTTTATTAATTCATTTTTCAGGGCATTTTCAGTGAAAGTAAAATTTAAAAATCCACCATTTAATGATACAATATCTTTTATATCATTACTATGAAAATTCTCAATAATTGTATCTGCAATTTTAACAGGAGAATTCTTTAAAATTGGTGCAAGAAGAAAACTTATATTACTTGATACATCAGAAAATCGTGAAAAAGAAATATTCGGTTTTAATGTGTTTTCTGGTGTTAATTTAACAATAATAGATTCTAATATTTGTTCAAGATTTCTAATTATCATTATTTATCCCTGTTTGGTTGTGTGAAGCTACATGCTCAAGGAACATGTAGGAAAGAAAGAAATAAAAATAATGATTTGCGTTGTTTAATACATTCCTCAAATTACTCGGAATCAATACATTCCTCGAATTACTCAGAATCAATACATTCCTCGAATTACTCAG
>CBDUZN010000222.1:0-2964 GCA_965371715.1 uncultured bacterium
AAGAAACAAGAAATCAAGAATTTAGGCATTGCCAAAGAAATGGCAGAAAAACTTAAAGAAGTATCTATTACTATTAAACAGAAAGCACATGATAATGATGAATTATATGGCTCAGTAACACCTTCTTTAATTGCAACTGAATTAGTGAAATTGGATTATCAAATTGATAAATCAGCTATTCTTTTGGAAGAGCATATTAAGAAGCTTGGAGTATATGATGTACCCGTGAAGCTTCATACGGAAATTATTACCCAGATTAAAGTGTGGGTAGTGAAGGATGAGTGATTTCCTTAATGGAAATATTCTCTTTTCTATTCTCCTGTCGGCTCATCTGACAGGAGATTTTATTTTACAAACAGATAGAATTTATGCATTAAAATTGGTTTCATTAAAAGGACAATTATTACATGCAAGTATGAACTTCATATCTGTTTTTCTTTTTGTAATGATTGCTTATCTTAATTTAGTACCGGCAATAATTTCAGCATTAATTGTTTTTATTACTCATTTTATAATTGATTATATCAAACTTAAAATTAGAGAAAGAAATCCTTTTTTATTTCTTTTAGATCAGGTCCTTCATATTGGGATTATTCTGATAATTGCAATTTTTTTAAATAGTAGATTCACTACAATAAATTTATTTAACAATTTAGATAAATATATTTTTACATTTAATGGAATATTAATAATAATATTTTTTTATCAATATTTTTTCAAAAATGTGTGTTACTTTTTTAATATACCAACTGAAAAAAACAAAATCCATGAAACATTTGAATTTATTGAAAGATTTCTTATTTTCTTTTTTGCCTATATGCATGGGTTTTTCTTTATTTTAATCCCATTAATACTTTTGCCCCGCCTTATCATAGCTTTTAAGGAAGAAAAGGAATCTTATCTTTATGATATTCTTTTATCAATGATAGTGTCAGCATTAGGTGGGATTCTTCTGAGAAAACTTACTATTCTTGAGCCGGTAAATCCGATTATTTTTCTTGTTTTAGGATTTTCCTGTATTGTTTTATATATCCTTATTGATAAATTTTCAAATTTAATAATTCCCAAATATTATTTAAAAAACAAGAAATAATCCATTATAAAAGTGATTGCAGAAAGCAAAACTGTATTATACATATAAATATTGTAATGATACTGTGCGATGTGCCCCTCCCACTTTTTTTCTATCTGCCCTGATTATTGTTGTAGGGGCATATTCTGAATAATTTGAAGAATATGTTATCGCGATGTGCCTTCTTATCGTCTTTGCGAGCCGAAGCGTAAAGTATCTATTGCTTTTCTAAAACCCTCTCTAACTTATATAATACCATACATTTACAAGGAATTACAAAATTACAACCTCCGACCCCTTGTAAATCCTGAGCGAGCATTGCGAGTCGAAGGATCGTGTTATCCCATACTTAATGCGGTATCCATCTTTCATATTCTCTGTTGAAATTTTGTCTTTTTGTATAATTACAAAATTACAACCTCCGACCCCTTTGGGAGAATAAGGAAATCATTAAATGTGCATGTATGTAATAACAAGAACTAACAATTGTCATTGGTACTAAATTTAGAATAAGGAAAATTGTTATTCTAAAAAAATAGAAAAAATTAGAATAAGGGCATTGACAATTATGAAAATATACCTATAATTTGAATAAACAAAAGGGAGATTGATGACAAAGAATAAATTCAGTGCCGGTGTTTTGCACAGAGGAGATGGGTATAAATACTTCCTGCCTTCATTGATAAATAGACCCTTAACAATATGTAATGATCAGATTTATTTGATTATTGAAAAGGCAAGCAGATCTTTGGGTGAGCTTAATGTTTATTTATCCCTTGTGCCTGACATTGATTTTTGTATTAAAATGATTGTATCGGCTGAAGCAACAGTATCAAGCAAGATAGAGGGCACAAAAACAGAGATACAGCAGGTATTCTTGCCTGAAGAGGAAATAAATCGTGAACACAAGGATGATTGGCTTGAGGTTATCAATTATGTTGATGCAATCAATTATTCCGTGGAAACATTAAAGAAATTGCCTCTTTCAATGAGATTAGTCAAGGAAGTACATAAGAAATTATTATCAAGCGGTAGAGGGTTCTCAAAATCCCCCGGGGAAATTAGAAGAAGCCAGAACTGGATTGGTGGTTCAATGCCAAGCAATACACAGTTTGTTCCTCCTAATCATAATGAACTTTCTGAGTTGTTGACTGATATAGAGAAATTCTGGCATAATGATAAACTAAGTATGCCTATTCTCATGCAGATTGCTTTATCCCATTATCAGTTTGAAACAATTCATCCATTTCTTGATGGAAATGGAAGAATTGGGCGTCTCTTGATAACTCTGGAACTTATTGAAAAGCAATTCATAAATAAACCTGTACTTTACATGTCATATTTCCTTGAAAAGAAAAGAAACGAATACTTTGAAATGCTTTCTAATGTAAGAGCAAATAATGATATTGAGAGTTGGATTATATTCTTTGTTGAGACCCTTTACGAATCTACTGAAAATCTGAAGAATATCTTTAAAGAGATAACTAAACTAAAACATTCTTATAGTGAAAGAATATCAGGTCCCTTAAGTCCGCTACGACAGAGGAATGCAGAAAAGCTGATCAATTTTATGTTTGGCAAACCGGTTGTATCAATTCAAGAGGCATCAACAAATCTGAATATTACCTTTCAATCTGCAAGTACCCTTGTAAAAGAAATGGAGAAAGTCGGTGTATTGATGAACATTTCTAATAGTCAGAGGAATCGACGGTTTTCTTTGTATGAATACATAAATCTTTTTAAATAAGTGCATTACAGATGACATTGGATATCATTATACCATCTTTTCTAAATTATTAAATATAAATTTTCTTCTGAAGTATCTATTGTCTTTCTGAAACCCTCTCTAACTTATATAATACCATACATTTACAAGGAATTACAAAATTACA
>CBDUZN010000223.1:0-2953 GCA_965371715.1 uncultured bacterium
TTTTAAAATACTTTACATAAATAATAATATATACTGAAAAAAATCCTATAATCATAATTAAACGATATATAATATTATCAGATTTCAGCATAAAAGATAAAAAATCATTAATCACCTCTCCCATGATAAGAAGAGAAATAGTATAAGCAATAAGATTATTCCATGAAGCAAATTTTATTTTCATTTACTTTATCACATCCTTAATCTGTTCTACAACATAATCAATTTGTTCATCAACCATTTCAGGCCATAATGGTAATGATAATTCCATCTCTGCCAAATTTTCTGATATGGGAAAACTGCCTTTTTTATAGTTCAAATATTTTAGAGCAGGTTGCATATGAAGAGGCAAAGGATAGTGAATTCCGGCACTAACACCCCTATTTTTCAACTGTTTTATAATGTTTTCTCTATCATCTACTTGTAAAGCATATATATGATATACATGTTTAGAATTCATTCTTTTTTTAGGTATTTCAAATTTGTCTCCTAACTCACAATCATATTTATCTGCTATATCTATTCTCTTATTAGTCCACTCATTCAGGTATTTCAATTTTATTCTCAATATAGCTGCCTGAATCGTATCCATTCTTTTATTGAGCCCAATACTTCTATGAATGTATTTCTCATTCCATCTTCCATGGTCAATAATCATTTTTGCTCTTTTATATAATTCATCATTTTTCATTGTAATAGCACCGGCATCTCCAAAAGCACCAAGGTTTTTCCCTGGATAAAATGAATATGTTGCAATATCAGAATAAAATCCTGGTTGTTTTCCATTTATTGAGGAACCATGAGCCTGAGCTGCATCCTCAATTATTTTCAATTTGTAATTATCTGCAATATCTCTTATTTCACTCATATCAGCCATGTGTCCATAAATATGTACAGGAATAATACATTTTACATTCTTGCTCTTTTCAGATTCCATATATTTTCTTATGGATAGAGGAGATAATGTATAATAATCTTCATCAATATCAATAAAATCTACTTCTGCTCCAACAGCTAAAACAGCTTCTGCTGTAGCTATAAATGTGTGAGCAGGAATAAGTACTTTATCACCTGGACCAATGTCAAGTATTTTCAGAGCAATAATCAGAGCATCAGTTCCATTAGAACATGCTGCAGTATATGCACTATCAGTATAAATTGCAAATTCCTTTTCAAATTGCTTGATTTCCTCTCCTCCGATAAATTGTGTATTTCTAATAAGATACTGCAATTTTTCATTGATTTCAGGGTATATTTTATCAAAGGAACCCGATAAATCCATAAAAGGAATCTTCATTTACTCTCCTCAATTACATATTGATCATTATCTCTAATATCAGCAATTATTTTAGCCGGACTTCCAACAGCTACTTTGTAATCCTCTACATCTTTTGTTACTATTGAACCAGCACCAATAAGAACATGCCTTCCGATTTTTATTCCAGGAAGCAAGGTTGTATTTGCTCCAATTTTCGCATTTTCTCCAATAATAGGTCCTTCCAAATTATTTTTTGTATTTCTACCTTTTGGATATTTTGCATTTGTCAAAACCACATGTGGTCCAATCCAAACATTATATTTTAAAATAGAATATTCAGGTATAAATGCTTGTGAATGGATTCTCACATTATCCTTTATTTTCACATGATGTTCTACATTTGTCATTGTTCCAATACTCACATTATCACCTATACTATTACCTTCTCTAATAACAACAGAATGACCAGTTTGAAAATTCTCACCAATAATATTTCCTGCATAAATAACTGTATGACTTCTAATTAAAGCATTATTACAGATTATTGTTTCCAATTCACCATTCTTTTTACCTATTGGAGGTTTTCCGATTATACAGAAATCCTCAATTTTAACATTCTTTCCAAGTTTAACATTTTTATATATTTTAACATTATTCACTTATTACACCCAATTTGGTTTTTTTGGGTTCAAATCTTAAAAATACTTCTTTGCCGGTTTCTGCCGATTCATAAATCGCATTAATTAATTCAAGTGATTTTCTCCCTTCAAGACCTCCAACAAGAGCTTTTTTATTATATTTTATTGATTTAATCACATCCTCCAGATATCTTTTATGACCAAATCCATAAACATTTGGAGGCATTTCTGAATACTTTTTCAGAATTTTCTTACTCTCGTTTTCATTTTCTTCACTAAATTGCCAAATCTCCATTTTATTAACTGCAAATCCACCAATTACTACACTTCCTTTTTCCCCAAGTATTGATAATGATCCTTCAATATCTTTTGGTCTTGCAGCAGTTGTAGCTTCAATAATACCCAAAGCCCCGCTTTTAAATTTAATGATTGCTACAGTAGTATCATCCACTTCAATATCTGCCAAATATGTACCACTCTTTGCCATTACAGATATCGGCTCTCCCATCATCCATTCAAGAAGGTCAATATGATGTGATGCTTGATTTGTGATTACTCCTCCATCAAGTGCCCATGTGCCTCTCCAATCATCCATATCATAATATGCCTGAGGTCTGCACCATCTAACTCTCACAGTACCCAAAACCATTTTACCAAATTTTTTATTTTCAACCGCTTCCCTTAATTTTAATACAGGTGAATTAAACCGATTTTGTTTAACAATAAATAGTTTAACTCCATTTTCATCACATATTCGTATCATTTCATCAGCATCTTCAAGTCTTAGAGCCATTGGCTTTTCACATACAATATGCTTTTTATATTTTTCAACAATATCAATAGTGTGTTTGGGATGCATACCACTCGGTGTTAGAATACTGACAATATCAATTTCTTCTTTAGATAACATTTCATTGTAATCCAAATAATACGGAACATGAGCTAATTCCCCTGCTATCTGCGCTCTTTTTGAATCAATGTCAGCCACTGCTGTGATTTCAGCATTTTCAATATCTCTTATAGCTTCAAAATGCTTTTTGAATATTCTACCACATCC
>CBDUZN010000224.1:0-2939 GCA_965371715.1 uncultured bacterium
GATTGTTTGCATCATCAGGTATTCCTAATGTTATGATTATTGTATCACCCTTTCTTTCCCAAATTCCACTATCAGGGGTCTGTATTTTAACAGCTTGCCTATCATATGTACCTGGTTGTTCATTCATTTCCCCAATAATCAATTTCAGGTTTTTAGCAAGCCATCTTGCACTATCAGGCATCATTGCAAGAAAAGATGGCATTTCCACATAATCTTTTTTCTTTCCTCTGCTTACATAAAGAGTTATAAATGAACCCTTTGTTGTAATCACATTAAGAGGTGGATGAGTATTGATTGCACAATTAGAAGGTATATCACTTGAAAAAGTATAAACAGTATCCCTGACAATAAATCCATTCTCATTAAGAAGTTCAACCGCATCATTAATAAAAAGGGTTCGCACTCCAGGAACAATAACTTTTTCAGTACCTTTGGATAAAACCACCATAATTGTTTTATTGAATTTTATTGTTGTATTCGGTAATGGTGTTTGCGAAATTATAGTATTCTGTTCAATAGATTCAGAATAAATTTCCTTATCAATTTGAACATGCAAATTATTTTTTTTCAATTCCATTTTCGCATCATATATATTTAGTCCGGTAATATCAGGTACGGAAATTTCCTTACCATAACCAATCATTTTTGGCATAATTATATAATTAGCTATTAAAATACCAAGTATTGCAGCAATAAAAATAGAAACAATCATGATTATGCCTATTTTCATACCAATAGTATCTATACCAATTACAGGTCGTATAAACCTTTTTCTATCCTTTTTTTCTACATTTCCGAATTTATCCATATTGTAACACCACTTCCCTTGGATACCTTTGTTCCTGATTTGGGGTTTTGTCTTATTACTATATCAAACGGATATTCAATATCAGTAGTATAATTGGTTTGATTCACCTTAAGCCCGGCTTTCTGTATTTTTCCAATTGCTGCTGATTTTGATAATCTATATACATTTGGTACGGTAACTTCTCCTGCTCCTTTTGAAACATAAATAGTTATTTTCGAATTTTCAGCTAATGTAAGACCGCTGATTGGTTCGGTTTTGATAACAACATCTGTTGGATATTTATCATTTTCAATATACTTAATATCTCCTATTTGCAGCTTAATCCTTATAATATCCCTCTGCACATCATCAATATTGAGACCTGAATAATGCGGTAAAATCACTTTTTCCATTTCTGTTTTTATAGTTTCCATCACTTCCTCAGGTTCATCCACAATTTCTTTACCTGCACTAATAACAACATTAATTACACTGTTTCTACTCATATTAGTTCCCGGTAAAGGTGATTGTGATAGAATCATCCCCTTTGGTGAAATATCTGATATTTTCTCACTTTCTACAAATAATGCAAGATTCTTATTCATTGCAATAAGTTTTGCTCTTTCCACATTCAACCCTTCAAGCATTGGGATTTCTACTTTATCATTCATGCTATCAGTATTAAGAAATGAAATATTAGGTATAATAAATAGTACAGATATCAATACTACAATAACAGATACAAAGAATGAAGTTATAAAAGATATCCAAAATATTTTGCCTGTGTTATCATACATTCAAACCTCCAGATTTTTTATTAATGCTGCATATGCTCCGCTATATGGATTTCCATAGGAAAAACATTCGGATTCCAGAGCATATTCGCGATTTGATTTTAAAAATTCATCTATAATTTTTTGATTTTCATCTTCAAGAATTGAGCAAGTCATATAAAATAAATATCCTCCATCCTTTAAAAATTTAGTGGAATTTTTAAGGATTTTTTTCTGAATATCAATAAGAGAACTAAGTTTTCTTCTATAATTATACTTCACATCAGGATTCTTCCTTATAGTACCTGTAGCGGTACAAGGAACATCAATTATGATCAAATCATACATTGTCATTAATTCAGTAGAAAGAAAATCCGCTTCCATTACTTCAATCCCTTCTAATTCCAATCTCTTTATATTTTCTTTAATATCATTTACTCTTTCATGACTAATATCCATTGCCATTATTTTTGATAATGGATTAATATGTTTAATAAGTATTGTTTTTCCTCCAGGTGCAGCACAACAATCAAGTACTGTTGTGAATTTCAAATCCTTTAACATTTTAAATATTTCAAAATACGCTCTGTCAATAATATATTCTGTTTTTTCAATGGCATCACCATGTTCAATTTTCCTAAAGGTACCATTACCTAAATTGAATGCATAAGAAATAGACTTCTGATTATAATATTCAAGCAATTCCTCTGTTTTGGTTAAACCAGTTTTACTTATCAAATACTCTATTAAATGTAATGGAAAAGAATATTTTTTTGATAAAGAATGTTTGTTATCCGATTTAATATTTATTTCCTTTTTGTTTCTTAAATATTCTCTTAAAATCCAATTAATAAAACCAGCATCTTTGCTACTCATCTTTTTAACAATATTAACGGCTTCACTTACAACAGCATATTCCTTCTTTTTCATGAATTCAAGCTGATACACCGACATTCTAACAAGATTCCTTATGTTTTTTTTCATATCGGATACCTGTTTCCCTGTTATTTCACCAATAAGATAATCAATATATAATTTATATCTAATTGTTCCATAAGCCAATTCCTTTATCAGAGATGCATCTTGTGAATTCATATTGCATGTACATTTCCTATACTCTACGGTAAGCGAATTACCTAAATTTATTACATTATTAATTATTGTTAATGCACTTAATCGTGTTTGATCCACGAAGTACCGCCTTTCTTATCTTTTAGTTCTATACCTTTTTTTAGTAATTCATCTCTTATATAATCAGATGTTTCATAATCCTTTTTATTTCTTACATAATCCCTTGTGGCAATTAAAACATTCATAATATCTTCATTATCGGACATTGTTTCTTTCTTTTGATAATCAAAACCCAATATACTTAGCAT
>CBDUZN010000225.1:0-2826 GCA_965371715.1 uncultured bacterium
GTAACAGATGATTTAGCAAGATCTTTTTATGAGAAACAATGTATCAAAGAAAATTGGTCTGTAAGAGAACTTAAAAGACAGATAAATTCCGCACTTTTTGAAAGAATTGCTTTAAGTAAAGATAAAAAAGGAGTTTTAGAACTTGCTAAAAAGGGACAGCTGATTGAAAAAGAAGAGGATATTATAAAAGATCCTTATGTTCTTGAATTTTTAAAAATTCCGGAAAACTATCAATACACAGAGAAGGAATTAAAGCAAAAACTGATTGATAATTTACAAATGTTTCTACTGGAATTGGGAAAAGGATTTGCCTTTATTGGTCGCCAATACCGAATTACACTTAATAATAACCATTTTTATGTAGATTTGGTTTTTTATCATACAATTTTAAAATGCTATGTTTTAATAGATTTGAAAGTAGGTAAAATAGCTCATCAGGATATAGGTCAGATAAATATGTATCTGAATTATTTTAAATCAGAAATCAGTGCAGACAATGATAATACACCTATAGGAATCCTTCTTGGGGCAGAAAAGGATAATATTTTGGTAGAATACGCACTTGGTGGTATCTCTAATAAATTATTTGTATCTCAGTACAAATTATATTTACCAAATAAAAAGGAATTGAAAAAGAGGTTAAGATATCTACTGGATAAGGGAAATTAATTATGAAGACAAATAATGGAAAAAATCTTATGTTAGATAATAACACAACTTACGGAAATAGAAAAATATCCTTAAAAAACTGGGATAAGACAAACAATGTTGTAAGTTATGCTTCAAAAGTGATAAGAATGATAGCCCCCGGGTATATATTTCTTATAATGATACTTCACACTTTTTCTACTTTTTCTACCACCGTCCCCAATCGACTCCCCTGGTAAAAGAGTTCACTTTTAAAGTTTAAATAACAAGTGAAAATAATTATGTTGACATTAAGGAAAGATGTAATATAATTCAATTAATGCTAAAGAAATATGTAGAGAAAATAAAGAGTGTATATGGATCAGGGGATGCGAGGGAAGAAAGTTTTTACGGTGCGGTTGAAACTCTGCTTTCTGATTTTGTGGAATCCATTAATAAAAAGAAAATACATATAACTACATTACCCAAAAAAACGGAAGCAGGTAATCCCGATTTTAGAATTTGGGATGGCAAGGTACATATTGTCGGATATATTGAAGCAAAAAAACTTGATGAAAATCTTGATAGAATAGAGGGAACAGAGCAGCTTAAAAGATATTTATCAACATTTTCAAATCTTATTCTAACAAATTATTCAGAATTTCGGCTTTATAGAAATGGACAATTAATAGATAAAATTGAGATATTTAGACCATATATAATAAAGGATTTGAAAAAAAGACCTCCAATAGAAAATGAAGATGAATTCAAAGCATTGCTTGAAAAATTTTTCTCTTTTTCAACCCCCAAAGTATCAACAGCAAAATCACTTGCTATGGAACTTGCGAAGAAAACAAGATATCTGAGAGATGATGTTGTAAAACAATTATTATTTGAAAAAGAAGATAATAATATTAAAGGATTTTATCAGGCATTTGAGAAATATTTGATTGCAGGACTTACTAAAGAGGGCTTTGCTGATTTGTATTCACAAACATTAACCTATGGGTTATTTGCTGCAAGAACCAGAGCAGAAGGGGTGTTTACAAGAAAAAATGCTTATGAATATATTCCACATACAATTGGAATATTAAGAGAAGTATTTAAATTTATATCTTTGGATGAAATACCACGGGAACTTGAATGGATTATTGATGATATTGTTGAGATTCTATCGGTTTCCAATGTTAATAAGATATTAAGTGACTTTTATGATAAGGGAAAAGGAAAAGACCCAATTGTTCATTTCTATGAAACATTCTTAGCTGAGTATGATCCGAAAATGAGAGAGAAAAGAGGGGTTTATTATACTCCTGAACCCGTTGTTCACTTTATTGTTAAATCCGTTCATAATATTCTCAAAGAGAATTTCAATAAACCCGATGGACTTGCAAATAAAAATGTAACTGTTCTTGACCCAGCTGCTGGAACAATGACTTTTATTGCTGAGGCAGTCAAAATAGCCACTGAAGAATATGTTAGCAAATATGGAAAAGGTGGAAAAAGTAAATTCCTGAAAGAAAATATTTTGAAAAATTTTTACGCTTTTGAATTATTGATGGCACCTTATGCAATAGGTCATTTGAAGATGTCATTTTTATTTGAGGAACTTGGATATAGATTAAAAGATGAGGATAGAGTAAAACTATATCTCACAAATACACTTGATATGAAGGAACATGAAGCATACGATATGCCGGGGATTGGCAAACCATTATCCTTAGAAGCCAAAGAAGCGAACAAAATCAAAAAAAATAATCCTATTCTTGTTATAATTGGAAACCCACCCTATTCAGGACATTCTTCTAATAAAGGGAAATGGATCGTTGATTTACTGAAAAATGGATACAAAAAACCCGATAATTCTATTGATGATGGTTATTATAAAGTTGATGGAAATAGTTTAAATGAAAGAAATCCCAAATGGCTTCAAGATGATTATGTGAAATTTATCAGATTTGCTCAGTGGAAAATAGATCAGAATGGTGAAGGGATTCTTGGATTTATTACAAATCATAGTTATCTTGATAATCCTACATTCAGGGGCATGAGACAATCATTAATGAGATCATTTGATGAAATATATTTTCTTGATCTGCATGGGAATAGTTTGAAAAAGGAAAAATCCCCTGATGGTTCTAAAGATGAAAATGTTTTTGACATACAACAGGGTGTAGCAATTGCAATCTTTATAAAAAA
>CBDUZN010000226.1:0-2818 GCA_965371715.1 uncultured bacterium
CCCAGTAAGCAGTTTTTAAAAAAGAAACTGTAAATGAAAAAAAGAAATATATTTATAATCATTCTGATTATTATTTTAAGTATAGAAATTATACTTCATATTATTTTATCTATTTTTAATTATATGAATGATTGGGAAAAAAGGGTTGATTTATGGCAAAACAATAAGGAAATAGGATGGTTCAATAAACCTAATATTATTAAAACATTAAGAGGTGCGGAATTCACAGCAAAGTATAGTTCTAATAAACACGGTTTTCGTAGCAATAAAGATATTGATAAAAAAAGGGAAACAATACTAATTATAGGTGATTCTTTTGTTCAAGCATGTGAGGTAAACAATAATGAAGTATTTACATCTATCCTTGATAGTATACTAAAAGAACAGATAATTAATGCAGGGGTAAGAGGATATGGAATAGACCAGGAGTACTTATTATTAAAACAATTATTTAAGGAAAACATTAATATCAAGTATGTGATTATAATGTTTTATATTAATGATTTGAGAGACATTATAAGTGATAATAGGAATAGTGAATTTCCAGATAAACCGAGATTGATACTGAGAAATGATAGTTTAGTATTATACGAAAGTGATACAATACTAATTCAGAATACAGAAAAAGAAGTTATATTTCCAACACATTTAACATACAGAATATCACTATTTCTTAAAACATTACTTTACAAATCTGCAATATATAAAGTTTTTGTAAATTCACTTCAATTTAATCAATTTGGAAAATGGTTATACAGCAAGAATCTTATGAAGAAACCTGATTACATGACTTATGATTGGCGTCTTGCAGATGAAGAAATCATGAAAGAGAGTATCCCATTGGTAGAAGCAATTTTCAAAAATGTCAATGCATTGTGTGTGTCAAGCAATGCAACTCTTACCGTATTTCTGATTCCAAGTGAATTTCAATATCAGAAAGAACTAATGGAGCAAATGAAAAGACTAAAATTTCTTTATGAGTATGAATCCAATATTGATTTTGCATATAGAAAAGTAGTTGAAATACTTGAAGAACAGAAAATTAATTATATATATCCACTTAATGAATTTAGTAATTTGGATCAAGAGCAATCATTGACATTTAGATTTGATAAGCATTGGAATAAAAATGGGCATAAACAAGTTGCCAATATTTTGAGGAGGTATTTTGATGAAGGTCGGAGTCACGGGACTTCCGGGAAGCGGTAAAACCGCTTTTTCGAGGTTTTTATCCAAAGATAGGATTTTATTGATTTCAGGCGATGAAGAAGGGAAGAAAATACTTTCAAATAATAGAAAGGAAATATTTGATATACTTGGATTAATTTTAAAGAATGATTATTTAATAGTATTAAGAAATGCAATAAAAGATGACAAAGAAATATTAGAAATATATAATAAGTGGATGCATAAACATATCACTAATATTATTAAAGACAAAATTCAGAATGAAGTAAATGTAATTGTGGATGCTGCATTAATTTTTGAATGGGGTATTGAGAAAATATTTGATAAAGTGATATACATAAAAACAGAAGAATTTGAAAAGCGATTTAAGAGGATTTCTAAAGAAAGAAATGCAGATAGAGAATTATACCTAATGCTTGAGTCATATCAATTAATGGGGTATGAAAAGGAAATGAAATCTGATATAATTATAAATAATGAAAATTCAATTAAAAAGTTAGAGGGAAACGCTAATGAAGTATTTGAAAAATTATTTAGCAATCATTATTCTTCTGATTAGCACAGCATGTTCTACTGATGAAATAGAATTCATTGGAGATAATGCTTACTCAATACTAAAAAAGCAATGTGAATTTGGAGCAAGAGTTCCTGGAAGTGATGCCCACTCAGAATGCGTAAATTATTTAATAGATGAACTTGAACTCTATGCAGATATTGTATATATCCAGGAATTTAAAAAACCTGTTTCATACAATAAGAAAGGTATTGTTTTTAAGAATATTATTGCAATATTTAATTCAGAGATGAATGAAGAAATTATGCTTTGCACTCATTATGATTCAAGACCATTTTCTTCGGTAAAGGGAAAGCCAACACCAGGAGCAAATGATGGAGCATCAGGTACAGCAGTTCTTCTTGAAATTGCACGGATAGTTGCGAGTAAAGTCCCCGACAAGCAGATAAGAATGGTTTTTTTTGATGGAGAGGATGGAGGAAGAAATAATCATCTTGATGAATGGTTTATAGGTTCAAAATATTATGCGAAAAATCATAAAGGTAATAAACCTGATATTTGCATACTTATTGATATGATAGGTGATAGTGATTTACATATTTATAAAGAGGGCTTTTCTCAGATGTATAATGCCGAATTGAATAATCATGTTTTTAACATTGCAGAGCAAATGAATAAAACCGTGTTTATTAATGAAATAGGCTATTTTGTACAGGATGATCATATCCCTTTGAATAATGCAGGAATTAAATGTATTAATCTTATTGATATGCATTATGAATTTTGGCATACACCAGAAGATACCCCTGATAAATGTTCAGCAAAGAGCTTAAAGGATGTTGGAGATGTATTATTGGAAATAGTATATGAATGATAGAAAATATTTATATTTTTCTCTTATAATATTAGTAATATCCATAGCGGTTTTTGCAATCAATAGATTTGTTGTGAAGTCTGATATTGTGGTTGAAGAAAAGGAAAAGGAAATAATATTTATTGATATAAATATTGCAGATAAAAATGAATTATCAAGAATTCCAGGTATTGGAGAAAGTACTGCTGAAAAAATAATATTATATAGAATGGAAAATGGTAAATTTATGAACATAGAAGATA
>CBDUZN010000227.1:0-2815 GCA_965371715.1 uncultured bacterium
ATAAATACGGACAACAAATTGCTGTTAATGAAAACCCTACCCCTTATGATTATTTTTATCCCATTAATGAAACAGATTATTTAATTATAAATCCATCTTCAGGAGAGATTTTATATAATACGGGTTCAATTAAAAGAACCTTTCAAATGGACAGAACAATGCCATTTTATAAAAAGATTGAATATAAAGATGGTATTTTGGGAATACAGGAAAATGATACAGTATTTATATTCAAATATACAGGAGAACTGATACAATCATATATTACAGGAGAGATAATTGATTTTTCACTAATAGATGAAGGCATAATATGTTTTGAAGAAAACAATGAATTAAGGGTTTATACCCCTGTTTGGGATACACTGATATATAAAACAGATGAGTATTATAATAATATAGATTATGATAATAATAAAGCAGTTCTTTATAATTCACTAACAGGACAGACATTATTAATAGGTATTTAATTGTAGGACTAATAATTTTTATTTTTATATGTGTATTTGCACAAGATGATGAAAGTGGTTTATCATTAAAAATGAAGGGAGTAGAATATCTTGATATTACAGGTGTTCAATCATTTACATATATAAGCAGAGAACTATTATCAGGTGAATTATCCAATTATTATCCATATCAGGATAGAAGATATTCCCTTGATTTGAATATTAGAGGAAAATTTGAAGCAGGAACAGCAATAGAAGGATATTTTAAGAAAAGCAGCAGAATAGAAGAAAATGATTATATCAATATAAAACTATTTAGTAATAATTGGGACTTTGAATTTGGTAATATGAATAATATATCATCAAATGATTTTTATAAAGAAAATAAAGTTATTGCAGTAAAAGGCAGGGTGTTTAATGATAAACATTTAATAGAAGGTGGATTTGGCACTCCTGAGGGAGTATATCATTTTCAGTATATTGAAGGAGATAATACACAGGGACCCTATCAACTGTTAAATATACCAATAATATCAATGACAGAAATAATATATATAATTGAGGATGGCAGTAAAACACAATTAATGAATGGAAAGGACTATAATATTGATTATAGAACAGGGAAAGTCACATTAAATTTCATATTAACAGATGATAAAGGGCTTGAAATAGAGTATTATTCACAGAATTGGACATCACTAAACAGAGTGGATTATACAATTGGTTCAAAAAGTCAATTTGGTATATTTTCATTTGGACTTAATGGTGGAGGAGTTTATTTCAGAGGAGATAGTATAGGCGATTCCCTTAATAATTACTTCTCATTTGGAGCAAATGCAGGTATGAACTTACTGAATATAATGAATCTTGATATGCAGGTAATGAGCTCAGTAGAAAAAGCGGATAGCGGATATGAATTATCAGGAACAGGTATATCTGGAAATGGTAATATATCATATAAGATAATATCATTATCAGCCAATGCATATAAATCATTTAATGATTTTAAGAGAATAGGTGAATTTAGTAATAAGGAATATACAACAATTGATTTGAATGGAAACATTTCTCCATTAGAATGGATACTCTTAACAGGAAATTATTCAAAGCATATTAGTGATAATACAAGTTCAAGAACAATGGGAGGAAAAGGAAAGCTATCAAAGGATGCTTGGGGTTCATTAGAGGGTGGATATAGTGAGAATTATAATTATATAAATACAGGAACAAATACGGATTATAGTGGATATAATGCAATGTATTCCAATACAATATGGAAATTTGATTATTATATAAAAGGAAATACAGGAATAAATTCATCAATAAATGATACCATTATAAATGAATATAAGAAGCATAATATAGGTATTGGCAATACATCTAAAATCAATGATAATGCAGGATTATCATTTGATGCATTACTGGAGAATAGACAGTTTCAGGATAGCATAAGCAATATATATGAACTAAGGGGAAATGGATATTATAAATATCTTAAAATAATTAATTATAGTTTATCAGCTAATTATATGCGTAAGAATAATATGAACCTGTATTCAGGAACAAATAGTATTATATTTAATCTTAATAAATACTTAAATATTAATTCAAAGATTAAAGCAGATGTTAATAGAAGGTATTCATATACTGATAGTATAGAACCGGAAATAAAATATAATATCAATAATTCACTTAATTCAAATCCATTTAGATTCATGAAAATCAGATTAAGCAATGCAATGGTGCTATCTCAGGGACTAATCAGTGATTTTCTTTATCAGAGAAATATATCAAATAGTGGGAATATGAGTATGTCATTTGTATTATTTCAATGGAATATTGATGGTGGAAACGGATTATTCGTTAATTATAGTAATACGGGTAATAATGAATTGCAGTCCAATAATAAAAGATATTATATAAATTCCAATATTAGTATAAAGGAGTTTAGCGGATATAAGACACGAGTTTATGGTAAATACAGCACAAATGATGGCTTAACAATGCAGTATATTCCAATATCATACACGGAGCAGATTGATACTGTATCCAATTTGATTTCACAAAAGGATTATGAATTAAGAACTGATATAACAAGGACTTATACATTTGGAAAGGCAACAGCGGGTTATTCATTTATAAGAAATTATAAAGGAATGCCTGACTCTATACCCATTGATGCATATTCAAACAGGGGATATATTGATGTAAAGAGGAATATTATTGATGGTTTGGATATAACACTTAAAGTAACAGGGGAAAAGCGAAAGGGTATTGATCCTGATATTGACAGAACAGATGATTATATGGATGTATTAATAATAAGTCCTGAAGCAGGAATATTTTATTCATTAGTAGGATACGGCAAT
>CBDUZN010000228.1:0-2815 GCA_965371715.1 uncultured bacterium
CAGGAGATACATTAATTTTTAATATTAATAATTATAATGATACTATAATTGTACCTGATGGTAAAATATTTGCAATTGGAGACAATATTAATGCTTCTTATGATTCAAAACAAAATGGCTGTTATAGTATTAGTGATATTGAATCAATTCCTTTTTATGTATACTTTTCATATAATAATTCATTAAGAATTAATAGATTAGGTTTTGTAAGATGAAGATGAAATTTAATATTAATGAAATTGCATTAAAAAGAAGAATAAATCAATTTATAAATCATAAAAAAAGCGGGTATATAAAAGAATCAGATAAAAGATTCATTATTTTTGAATCTGGAAAAATAAAAGAATGTAGATTTGATGATAAAACCGATCCTGATTTAGTGATCAGTAATTTTTGTGAAATGAAAAATGGAGAAATTGAACTTAGTGTTGATTCTGTAAAAAAGAAAAATAAGACACTTATACCATATCTTGAAGACTATATTATTTTAAAAAGTAATTTTGAGTATATTTCGGGTAATGCTGATTTAGAAAAACTCTTAAAAAAAATTATTAATACTTTGGATAATGATCTTCTTGATAAACTTGATTGGAAATTTGATACCTTTTTTATTGCTGCAAAAAAGAAAAAAATTGGTATATTTATTATTAAGAAACATATAATTCTTGCTGTTTTTAGAAAGCAGGCAACATTATCACTTATTAAACGGAAAATCACCAAACTTCTCTAATGAACGGTATTTATATACATATTCCATTTTGTAAAAGCAAATGCAATTATTGCAATTTCGCTTCTGATAGTTATAGTTCATATAATGAGTATTTTTCTTCATTGCAATATGAAATAAGAAATAAATATCAATTTTTTAAAATCCCTGATACAATATATATAGGTGGTGGCACCCCTTCTTCGGTGAATGAGAAATATATTATTGATACAATTGAAGTTATTTCAGAAATGTATGATATGTCGTCACTTAAGGAGTTTACCATTGAATTAAATCCCGAATCAGTTACCAAAGATAAAATCAATCATTACTTGAATTACGGTATAAATAGATTTTCAATGGGAGTGCAATCATTTAATGATAATGTTTTAAAGTTTTTGGGAAGGGCACATAATACTCAAACGGCCATGAAGGCCATTTCAATCATTTTAAGCCAATCAGGTAACCTTAGTATAGACATTATATGGGGCATTCCAAGTTATTTTGTTAATCTTGATAAACTATCCAATATGCCTATACAACATATTTCAGCATATATCTTAACTATTGAAGAAGGAACTACATTATTTAAGCAGGGGATTAAGGAAAAAGATGAACTTGAAGAAGAATATTCGTATATATTAAAAGAATTAAGTAACAATGGTTTCAATAGATATGAAGTATCCAATTTCAGTAAACCCGGTTATGAATCAATTCATAATACCCTTTATTGGAATAGAAATAATAAGTATATAGGATATGGTTTATCTGCTTCCGGATTTGATGGATGTAAGAGATATAATAATACAAGCGAAATGAATTTGTATTTGAAAGATCCGCTACTACATAATACAGAAAAATTAAACAAAGAACAAATCGCCATTGAGGATATTATGCTTAAAATGAGATGCATAAGTGGCATTGACAAATCAATTTATGATATTGTTGATAAAGAATTACTTGAAGTGATGATTGATGAAAAATTAATTGAATTTAGTAATAAAAATATTAAAGCAACAGATAGGGGATTCCTGGTATTAAATGAAATTATTTTGAAATTATCAGATTCCTATATTAAAAATCTTGGAATATGAATTATAAGGTGCAATACTAAAATCAGTATGTGGAAATTCCTTTCTTAGTATATTTAGATAGTTTTCTTCTAGTATATTTGGAGAATTTGAATGTTTTGACAGATGAACAAATAGAATTTGTTTAAGTTCTATATGTTGCAATATATTTATAGCATTATATGCCTGTTCATTGGACAAATGCCCATACTTTGAATTAATTCTATTCTGGAGCATTTTGGGATATCCAGATTTTGCAAGATGAATTGGTGAATAATTGCTTTCAATTGCCAAAAAATTTAGATCTTTCAAATGTTTGAGCATATGAACATTAACATGACCAGTATCTGTAAGAATCCCTGCTTTACAGTTATCTGATTCAAAAGTGAATGAATTTGTAGGGATATCATGGCTTGCCTCAATGGGCATAATTGTAAAATCAGATAAAGTAAATTGTTCATTATGTGAGAATGTAAGAATATCAGTATTATATTCCTTTATCCTTGTAATGTTTTCCTTATTACATACAAGAAATGGTTTTATACGATTTAACAGGGCTTTGAGACCCTTAATATGATCAAAATGTGTATGAGTAATAAGAATATAGTTTATATGCTCTAATTTTAATGATAATTCCTTAAAAGATTTTTCTATACGTCTAATACCAATACCAGCATCAATAAGTATAATATCATTAGGATCATTGTATATTGCATATGAATTTCCATCAGAAGATGATGATAATGAAACAAAATGCATAGTAAATAACTCCGGATTCTATAGTTTAAGTATGAATCTTACAGATTATTGGTGGACAGGTCAAGCCCTGTCCTTACAGACATAAAATATGTCTTTTTCTTTACTTTTATATGTTAGTATATTATGTAAATGTTCCTCTCATGTCTTGAACTTTACATAATTGTTGTTTTCAGCTCCTATATCCCAGTATATTATCTAAATGTTCTTCCTATGTGGGAGTATATTGGGAGTATATTAAAAGTTGTGTATGAGATGAGAAGATGTGATATAATAATGAATA
>CBDUZN010000229.1:0-2777 GCA_965371715.1 uncultured bacterium
TAATAAACCTTTCCTGTTGCTACTTCTGTTGTATTCCAGGCAATAAATGCTCTTGTTCCTTCAACACCATCTACATGTACATTATAAACAGTGAATAATTCACCATCTGTTGTTGCCATTGCTTTAAGGGTTGCAACTGGATTTGCATCATTATATTCTGCCCATATTGTATCTTGTGATGTTATAGCAAGTATGCCATCATCAATCATATTTAAACTATAAGCCATTTCTATTGTTCCTTTAAATAATCCTGTTGTTCCTGTACATGTAATTGTTTCCGTGTCTCCTACCATGCTGTAAAGCATTACATCTACATTGGAAAGACCACCGGAATTATCAGCAACTGAAATAGTTGCAATGGAATCAATAGCAGAATATACTGCTTTATCAAACATTACATTACCATTAAATGCATTATCAACATCATAAGTAACTACCAAAGCATATGGCTGTGGTGATACTACAACATCATATCCGGAAACTCTTACTGTCCATACACCTATTTCTGGTGTTGCAAAAACATGCTGTTCAAGTGTATTTAAATGGTCATTAATATTATAGGGAACAGCACTTGGTGATGTTACTATTAGATCAAGATCATTCATTATTACTGTATCCTGCATTACATTATTATACCCATAGAATGGATAAGGATAATCAGTCCACACAAGTGAAACTTTTAGATTAACAGAATTTGCTGTTACATTGAACTGATATTCAGTATATTCACCATCTAAAAGACCATCCTGTGCATCATGAAATGCAATTGCCTTTGGTGATACATCATTCATAAAACATACATTATCTAATCTCATTCTTCCAAATCCAAAATCTTCATTAGGAATTGTCTGTCCCATATCTTCAGCACCATTAATTATCAATGCCTTTAAAAGGGCAGATGATGGATTAGTGATAGCATTAGCTGCCTGTGCTGTACCTGAAGGATAAAATCCTTGTTTCAGCCAATCCCTTATAAGTACAGTTGCACCTGCAGCAAATGGAGAAGACATTGATGTACCCTGCATATTTACATAATCAGATCCCGATCCTGATGTGCCTCCGTCAACTGACATTACTGTTTCACCCGGTGCAAGGATTGTAACACCCCATCTACCATCATATGTAGGTCCTCTTGATGAGAAATTTGAAATAGAATTTGGTGATGATTCAGAATGCGAACCAACTGCAACAACATTCTTTGCTGACGGGTCACCTGTAAGAGTATTATTTTGACTGCCATCATTACCAGCAGACCAAAAAACTGTGAAATCCTTATGATCCCAGGTAAATGCATCAATCATCTGTGAACCTTCCATATATGCACCGCGATTTGTATCATTAACTGCCGGACCATATGAATGAGATGTGATCTTAACCCCATGATGATACATTGTATCAAACATTGAATAGACATCTAAAGGAGTCCAAAGCCAATCATCAACATTATTGGCACAATCCATGAAGAATATCTTAGCACCCTTTGCAATACCATCATATGGTGATGATGCATTTGGTGCATCATTTCCACATGTAGTTCCTGTTGTATGTGAACCATGATAACCTGCACTTGCTTCATCACCAAATGTAATTGTATCATAGCCCGGTATAGAGTAATAATAACCTATAACCTTTCTATGTGTTGGGTAAAGCCCAAAATCATTTAGTGGAACACTAGCATCATAAAATGCATAATGAGCCATTTCCATTCCGGAGTCCGTTACATTAAGAATTTCACCTTCTCCGTAAATACCATGTGCCCAAAGAGCTGTATCGGCTAATGTTGTGCTTCCCTGCATCATAATTGCTCTTCCATTATCATTATTCGGATACTTTTTTTCTTTTTCACCTATAAAAAACACTTCTGTTATTTTACTAATCTCGGACAGTTTGTCTATTGTTGTTTTTACTCCAATTACCTTTATTACACTATTTTCTCCTGATTTCTCAAATATCTCAATACCTAAATTGTTTAATTTCTGTATAGCTATATTGAAATCAGCTGTTTTGTGAAGTCTTAATACCATATCTCTTGTGTCAATTGACTTATTCTCAACCCATTTCGGATTGACTTTATATGCCGGATGATACAATGATACCCAGCTCACTATTGATAGATTCTTTATATCTTCTATATTACTTACTTCTACTTTAGCTAAGACAGCATTGTTCTTTAATGGCCATTCTATCTCTGCTCCATAGCTCTTTACCATATCTTTATAACTGTCAGATGCTTTGCCATTAAACTGAATTATATAATATTCAGATCCGCCTTTTACATCCTTTATCATTAAATCAGGATTGAGCTTGGGCTCTCCCTGCTTGATATCTATACTGTAATATCCCAATTTGATTATATCAGGATTCCCTGCCGTTTTTGTGAGCATTTTTCCCTTGTATAAGGGTTTGAAATCCTCAATTGGATTCTCATACCTTGCTGTACTATTCTCAACGGTTACCTTCATCTCAGGCATATAAACATTATTGTCTACCTGTTTGGCTCCGGTGAATACCAGTAGCAAGGATAGAAGAAGCATTAGTGTCATTAGTCGCTTCATAATAACCTCCAGTTATTTTTGATTAGTTTTTCTTTTTTTCGTAATGATTATATGTTAACAATATTTATGCCAAGTGTTTATTTCTTTCCTATTTCTAATAAATATATCAGAAAGCTATATTTACAATATTACTCTCTGCTATTTTATAATAATTAAACAAATCATTGATGCAAATATTGCATTTCCATCAGTATTATATGCATTATTTTAATATAATGACAT
>CBDUZN010000230.1:0-2773 GCA_965371715.1 uncultured bacterium
GATAGAATTATAATATGGTGAGCCGTGAAAGTCCCTCCACTTTATTTCTCACATAAATAATTTTGCCATATCAAATCAACATATAAATCCTCTAAAACATGTGAATATATACCTAGAATTAGGAATTTTTTTCTATGCTGCATTTTTATATTACTAGTTAAAAATTTATCATTTGTTATCATAGAAATAAATTTGGTGGCTCCGACTCGATGAACATCGCTGATATCTGGGAAATGAACACCAAAATCATCTATCCTAACTTTTATTAAATCTTTTGGTAGTTCTGGTATTAAATTTACTAATATATCTAATATAAAATCATATTGCTCTATTTCATCTTTATATCTAAATAAATCAGGGAATACACTACCTATTATAAATTCATCCTTCAAATCTTCTTTAAATTCAAGTGAAAATGTTTCTGAATAACAGGAAACATACTCATTATAAATATCATCAAATAATTTTTCTGCAATGATTCCATGAATTGGGAAACCTGATGCAAATAGATATTTAACAACAAATATAAAAATAAGTAAGAAAATAATTTTTCGCATTTTAATACCCCTCCATTATATCAAAATTATATGATTTCCATAAATCATCATTGTAATGAAATATTGATAAATACATCTCTCCTACTTCAATAAAATCACCTCTCCTATTTCTTCTAAAATATCTACTGTCAATTACTCCCTTAAAGGAATATATGTCAGTTAATTTATCTAATACTAATACTGCATTTTCATTCCCTTCCATTAATAATTGAGTAGTATCATATAAATCCTGAAATATCCTGGGATTATATAAACCAACAACTATTGATACAGTGTCTTTGTAAGCTGCAACAGTATCCATTATTAAAGAATCAAAATTAAATTGTACAATATAATCTTCTATTCCAGCTATTATTCTACGTTCACTCCAATCCACATAATATATTTCCATTATTTCATCATTAAGAACAGCATGTGAGTCTGTCAATAAAGAATAGTATTCAAGTCTATTGTCATCATTAATATATATCATTTCATCTTCCAATACATTGTATTTTTCATAGGAACCATAAATAGTTAATTCACTTAAATTTTCATTTGGTATATCATAATAATACAATTTTCTATTTCCCAGTTGATAGAAAAAATGATTATTCTCAATATAGAAATTATCATAATAATATCCTCCCGAATATTTGAGTATCATTCTATTATTCTCCTTATTATTGATATCAATTAATAAAATGAATATAGAATCATATGAGCCAAACATAAATTTTGTACCAATTACAATAATTGTATCATCATTATACCAAAGGGCATCCTTAAAATAAGTTTTTTCTTCTACCCTATCAATAAGTATACATGACATAAATAATACAATTATTAATAAACAAAAAATAGATATTGATTTTTTCATAACTTTTCCTTTTCTTCCTTTTTTCTTCATCATTTCCTATTTCTTTCCTCTTGATTATCAATCATCAACTATCTTATTATTATACATTTCTTCTTCTCCAAATTATCTTTATTCACAATAAAATATACTCCACTTCTTTGGGGAGTGATTACGGTTGTGCCAGCTTTTGCTTCTATTGTATTTACTATTCTTCCTGTAATATCCATAAGTTGGTATTGTTGTGATACCCCAGTTTGATTATTTATACTTATTGATTTGAAAGTAGTTGTTATTGTAATATTATCTTGGTTAGTGAATATCTGTTTATCTTCTATTCCTGAACCATTAAATCCATATATAGATAATCCATATTGGGCATGAGTAGTATAAAGGTATTCACCTGTTATCTTTATATCCTGTGCAACATATCTACATTGTTCATTTGTTAATGAATCTGGATTATATGGATTTGTATAGTCCCATAAAAACATCCTATTCCCTCCTTCCACATAATCAATTATCGTATCATTTTTCATTTTAATTAATGATGTGAATCCACTTCTTTCACGCTGGTTAATCTCCGTAATATTATTAATATCTGATACATCATAACAATAAAAACTATCTTCATAACACATATATGATTTATCATCTTTCACATATATTCCCCCAAAACTACTGAACATCTGAAATACACTGTCTTTATATACGGGTACATACATATTAGTTAAATCTATAATTCTATATCTTGGTTGTGTCCCTCCACCTGCATTTGCATGTAAATAAACACTGTCAAGCATTATATTAAATTTATTACAACCTGTCATAACTTCATCTGCTTTTACTGGTGCACTCGGAATTGATACATCAATTATCGGAATGCCTGTTGGATCTGTTGAGCTGTTACTCAATACAACAATATCATTATAATTATCTATTTGTCTCTGATAATATCCTGTTGTTAATTCTCCCTCTATACTTGGATTATTCTCATTTGTAATATCAAATATTGTTAGTCCGCTGTCTCCATCTGCCATATATATATAATTACCTTGTTTAACTACATCTTCTGCTATATGTCTTGAATAACATTGACTTATTACTGTTGGATTGATTTTTGTCGTTATATCCATTATTGTTAATCCACCATCTCCAGATGCTACATATAATCTATCCCCTTCAATATCTATTCTTCTACATTCTCCATATCCCTGATATTCACCTAAGACAGTGGGATTATTTTTATTACTTATATTAATTATTTGTAATCCACCGCTTCTTGCTCCCACATACAATCTATCTCCAATTACTTCAAGTTCATAAGCATATCCATCTGTATCACATTCACCTATTAATGTGAATATTGTATCATTATCTA
>CBDUZN010000231.1:0-2722 GCA_965371715.1 uncultured bacterium
GTCCTGTATGTCTTCTTACTGGTTCAATAGGCACATTATTACTTATTCCTATTGCAGCTTCTGAACAATTAATGTATTTCGGTTTTAATGGTGATATTATTGTGATTATGTATTTAATGGTATTTGGGTCACTGGGTTTTGCTTTAGCAGCAAGTCAGGGAGCCAACCCATTCGGTATTATGGGCATTTCAAGAGCTTTAACATTGTTATCTGCCTATGAATTACCATTTATATTAGGTATTGTAATACTTATGATGGATGCGAATTCCGCATCATTATCAAATATTATAAATGCTCAGGCAGGTGGATATTTGAATTGGTATATTTTCAAACAACCATTAGCAGCTATTCCTGCTTTTATTGCTCTACTGGGAATGATTGGAAAGCAACCATTTGATATTCCAATTGCTCCTCAGGAAATAGCAACAGGACCTATGGCTGAATTCGGAGGAAAATATCTTGGAATGATGATGTCTTCTCATGCAATATTTATGACAGCAAAATATATTTTATTTGTAAATTTATTTTTAGGCGGAGCGGGTAATCCATTTAATATGATTTTTAAGGTTTTTCTTATTTGGTTATTTCCACTTTTTGTCTCTTTGGTTTATCCGAGATTTAAAACATCACAGGCAGTCAGGTTTTTCTGGGGTGTTCCATCGTTGATTGGTCTTATTGGATTAATTATACACTGGTTGAGGTAAACATGATTGAAAAGAATAAGAGAAATATATTTCAAATAATTGATGATTGGGCAAGTGCAAAATCACTTTGGTTATTAATGTATTGTACTGGATGCGGAGCTATTGAACTTCCTCCCACAATGACATCAAGATATGATATGGAACGGTTTGGGATTGCTCCTGCCGGAACACCAAGACAAGCTGATGTTTTATTAATAACCGGATATTTATCAATTAAAACATTAAAACGGGTTATAAGAGCATATGAGCAGATGCAAGCGCCAAAATATGTTATTGGACTTGGTTCATGCACAATCAATGGTGGAATGTACTGGGATTCATATAATACAATTAAAATGCTTGATTTATATTTACCTGTTGATATTTGGATATCAGGATGTATGCCAAGACCAGAAAGTGTGATTGGCGGTCTTAATAAATTATCTGCCATAATTAAATCCGGGGAAGCAAATGGATGGATGAGATATAATGAAAATCTAAAATGGTATAGAGCAAATCAGAAAAAAGTAATTAAAAAATGGGATTTACCCGAGTATAATTATTAAGGTAAATTATGGAAAATAATATGGAATTTAAAACAATCAAAAATAGTTTCTCAAAAATATTTAATGTACAGTATGCATCGTTTAATGATAATGAAACATTATCAATCAAAATTCCATCAAATGAAACATTGAATGCAATTGATTATCTATACAATAAGGAATCATATACTCATTTGTCAATGATGAGTTATATTGATAAACCGGAAGATAATGTTATTGAACTAATTTATATTTTATACTCATATACAAATCATACAACAATTATTCTTATTATTGATTTAAATAGAGAAAATCCGAAATTTGTTACATTGAAGAATATTTTCCCACAGGCAGAAACATTTGAAATTGAGTTTAATGAAATGATGGGTATTGTATTTGAAGGCAATGATAGAATGGGTGAGGATTTCATTTTAGAGGGTTGGGAAGGACCTCCACCAATGAGAAGGGATTTTGATACACTTGAATTTGTTAATAATAATTATATGTTCCGTTCAGGAAGGGAAAACAGTATCAAAGTAAGAGAGCATATTAAAAAAATTACCGGTGAAAAAGGGGCACTTGATGACTAATATGAAACCTGTTAAAATATTTTTCGGTCCACAGCATCCCGGTATAACAGGCAATATGATGATTGAACTTGATTTAAATGGTGAAACAATTGTAAAGGCAAAAACCCATATTGGATATTTACATCGTGCATTTGAGAAATTAATGGAAAGAAGAACTTATTTACAGAATTTCACAATTGTTTCCAGAATCTGTGTACCTGAGCCAGACATTAATGAACAGGCATATTCTATGGCAGTTGAGAAACTTGCCGGCATTGAAATACCGGAAAGGGCAAAGTATATAAGAGTGATAGTTCTTGAAATGGCAAGATTAATTTCCTATATTATGTGGAGTGGCGGACATGCTGCATCAATGGGTTTATATACCTTGACCCAATGGGCATTTGCAGATAGGGATTATCTTATTGATCTATTTGAAGAATTATCCGGAGCAAGAATTTATCATATGTATATATGGCCCGGTGGTGTGAGAAGGGATTTACCCGCTAATTGGACAGATAAGCTAATTGAAACACTTGCATATATTGAAAAACGATTAAATGACTATGATAAGATTTTCTTTGAGAATGCAATTTTTATTAAAAGGGCAAAGGGTGTTGGTATTGTAAGTGCAGTAAAAGCACGGGAAAGGGGTATTGTAGGACCAGTTCTTAGAGGCAGCGGTATTAAAGAAGATATACGAAAAAATAATCCTTATGAAGTATATAACAAGCTTGATATAAATGTTATTACTGAAACCGGTGGAGATATTTATGCAAGGGCAATTGTAAGACGAAGAGAAATGCAGCAATCCATCAATATTATAAGGCAAGCAATTAAGGATTTGCCAACAGGAGCATTCTATAAAAGACCATTTGATAATCCATTTAATTTTAATATTGAAAAAAATCATACTTATCAGAAA
>CBDUZN010000232.1:0-2709 GCA_965371715.1 uncultured bacterium
TTCTTTACTGCATTTTCATATTGTTCAAGCAAATCTAAATTATCATTATCAATAATATTATCTGTTCTCATATCAATACCAGACAATCCTATCACATTACTAAGAGCAGATAATTTTTGGGGTTCATTAATACTGTTATCAATAATTCTATCAGAAATTGTTATTTTCATTTTTTTTCTGGAAACTCCTCTATAGTATTTATAATCTGCTTAAATATTGCAATATCATTCTCACTGCTGCTTCGTTGTACAAAAGAAATTCCATTATCAGTAGATTTTAATATTTCTCTGTCAAATGGAATTCTTGCAATTACTTTTATCTTCTTCTTTTCAATAAATTCCTTGAATTTTTCTCTGCTAAATAAAGGAGCTGTTCTATTACATTCAGGACATTTTGTTTCAAACATATTATCAATAATGCCAATAAGCGGTAAATGATATTGTTCAACAAATCTTAAAGTTCTTGTAAGTCCCATTATTGAATGATTTTGTGATTGCGTTACTATAATCACCCCATCAATATTTTCCAAAAGTTTAATTGATTCCATTATCTCATCGGAAAAAACAGAAGGTGTATCAAAAAACAAATAATCATAATCATCCCAATTCACATCATTAATAATTTGTGAAGCAATCATTTTATACATGTAATTCCGCATAATAATTGGTGCTTCCTTATCATCAAGGAAAAATTCATTTGAAACAATAAACAGATTAGGCAGAATTTTTACAGGAAATATCTGTTTTTTTTCAACTCCCAATTTTCTGTTTTCCACACCCAATTGAGTAGGTAAATATGGTGCACAAAAATTCAGATCAATAAGACCTACCTTTCTTTCAAATCCGGTTGCAAGCATATACCCGAGATTTGCTATAACAGCAGTTTTTCCAACTCCGCCTTTGCTGCTTAAAAATAATATTTTTTTATTTTTTCTCAAACTAACTCCTTGTAAATAGAATGTGCATGGTATGAAGATCTCACAAATATACCTGAAACAGTCTTTTTAATGCCCTTCTTATATGCATAATCAGCCCAGTTATCAAAATCATCTTGAGAATAATATTTTTTAACAGGTGAATTATTTTTTCTTGGTTTAATATATTGACCAATTGTCAGAATATCTACATTTGTATTGCTAATATCAGAAATTACTTCCTGTATCTGATTTTCAGTTTCACCAAGTCCAAGCATAATTCCTGTTTTTGTAATAAATCCTCTTTTTTTCGCTGTTTTTAATATTTCAAGTGATACATTATAATCGGCTTCAGGTCTTATAGCAGAATAAAGTTCTTTCACTATTTCAATATTATGATTTAATACATCAGTATATTTGTTTTCAATATATTTTAAATTTCCGGGATTTTTCTTAAAATCCGGAATCAAAATTTCTGTTTTAATATCTTCAATACTTTCTTTAATTGATTTAACAGTATTGTTAAAGTAGGATGCTCCACCATCATCCAAATCATCCCTTGTTACAGAAGTAAGAACAACATACTTCAATTTCATTTCCTTTATGGCATTTATAATTTCATCAATTTCCTCTGTTTTAGGTACTTGAGGATTACCATGACCTATTGCACAAAAAGCACAATCACGGGTACATATATTACCCAAAATCAGGAAAGTTGCAGTACCTTCTTTAAAGCACACACCCCTGTTTGGACACAATGCTTCTTCGCATACGGTATGAATATTTGCCTGAGTCCTAAGTAATGTACCGATTTTTGAATCTACTCTTTTAGGTTTCAGGATTTCTCTATATTCCTTTGGTAAATTCATTCACTATCTCATTGTTTTTATTAAGAAGAATAATTTTCATTTTATAATGCTCCATCTCTTCTTCATTATAATTACCAAATGAAAGAATAATACATCTATCACCTTTCTCTACAAGGCGTGCTGCTCCTCCATTTATTCCGATTTCCTTTGAATCTCTTTCTGCCTGAATAACATAAGTATCAAAGCGATTTCCATTATCAATATCAATAACCAGTACTTTTTCACCAACTAATATATCCGCTTTATCCATTAAATCTCTATCAATGGATATACTGCCTTCATAATTAATATCCCTTACTGTTATTGTACCTCTATGAATTTTCGATTTCGCCATTATTCGTTCCATACTAAATCCTATGTTTTATATTAATTAATTATTATAATATTAATCCTTTTATTGTCAAGTTATAATAATAGAACAATTTTTACTCTTTCTATGAACAGAAACATAATCAATGGTCAAAATTCTTTAATCTTCCTTGGAAAATATATATTTATCAAAATCACATACATATTCATAACCAATTTTCTGATAAATACTGTTTGAGATAGGATTACTCAAATCAGTAAAAAGAACACATGCCTTGTATCCTTCTTCCAGTAAATGTTTGCTTAATGCAGCAACAAGTGAGGTTGCATATCCCTTTTTCCTATATTCCTTTGGAGTTGAAACACCTGCAACACTAACATAATTTCTTGTTGGTCTTGTCTTTACAGCCATTGAAACAATTTTCTTATCTTCCCAAACATACAATATTTTTTTTTCTATTCTTTTCTTTGCTATTTCTTCAAAGTTCTCTGTTCCAATTCCAACTCCGGTTTCTCTTCTGAATTGTTCTATCCAATTCGGAATAATATGTAAATCATTCATATTTGCGCATCTGAAAAATCCCTCTGAAAACTCTATATTATTAACTTCAGTCAATT
>CBDUZN010000233.1:0-2700 GCA_965371715.1 uncultured bacterium
TATTTTGTTTTTTAGTGATAATTCTGTATAATGCTTTCTGTTTAAAACCTGATAACCAAATACTATAAGAGATAATATTACAAATATGAAAAGAAAGAGACAAAGTAGCACTATTTGTCTATTTTTTTGCATCATTTTGAGAAATCCCGAAAGAAATTACATATATAATAATTCGCACAAATAAAAATACAATAATCGTAAATAATGGTGATAGAATAATTTTTTTAATAATATAAGCTGTTGATATGAGTGAGCTATTCATAATTACGATTAATATTCCATAAATCAATGATGCTAAAAAAACAAGAAATATATGTAATGCAAATGAATTCCTATATATCATTTTCCTGAAATATAAGATCAGAAATACCATAATTATATAAAATAGTGAATGAAAGCCTAAAGGAGTTATCAGATATGAATCAATAATAAAGCCAGTAATAAAAAACAATATTAAAACAAATATCCCATTATAATTAATTGCAAAGATTACTGAAATAATAATTAATAAGTAGCATTCAATTCCCAAAAAGGAAATAATGGGCGGATATGTTACTGTTAAAAAAATCACTACATAAGTAATGATTGCAGCATAAATATACTTTATTGCAATTTCTTTACCTGATACCATCCTATCTTTCCTATTGTTTCACTGATTTTAATGTTTTTTATATCTGACACCTGATTTTTCGTTTTTACTATAAACAAAAAATTAGAATTTATTTGTTCAAATGGTTTAATAAATAAATGAGATATATTTCCGTTCTTAACAATATTATCAACAATTCCTACAGGAATACCTGCCGGAAATAATTTACCTATTCCGGAAGTGTAAAGTGTATCACCATTCTCAATTATTATATCAGGTAAGTCCTTTGCTACCATTTCCCCTTTTCCATTACTTCTTGCAATTATATAATAGTTACCTCTAATATCAGTTACTGATAATCTGAAATTTATATTGTAATATGTTTCAACAATAGAACTACCATCTCCTGTTTCAATAATCTTCCCAATTATTCCATTTAAAAACAGTACACCCATCTGAACAGAAATACCATCATTAACACCCTTATTGATAAGAAGATATCCTTCATTGCTTATTCTCCTTTCCAGTATTTCAGCAGTTATCATTTCAAATGATTTCATTGATTTCAATTCAAGCATTTTTCTGAATAATGTATTTTCCTTTTGTAAAGAAACATATTTCGCATTATCAATCACTGTTTCGCTATATCTCATTAACAACATATTCAATAAGTGTTTATTCTCAATATTATCTGAGAAAAAAGATATTGCCTTTAGAAAAGGCAAAACAGGTTTTCTGCATATTGATTTAAATCCTATTTGTTCAAGTCCTTTACTACTGAATAATATTATTAATGAAATGATAATAAGTATAATTGAAGTAAAAAATGTTTTTCTATTCATTATCTTGATAATTGCATTATGATTTTTTCATGATTTTTTATGTCATCCAATATTTCTCCGCTTCCCTTAACTACACATTCAAGTGGGTTTTCAGCTACTGTAATTTCCAGATTTGTTTCCTTTGCCAGTAATTTATCAAAATCCCTGAGCAATGCACCACCACCTGTCATTACTATACCATTATCAACAATATCAGATGCAAGTTCTGGAGGTGATTTTTCCAATGCCTGTTTTACCGCAGTAACAATTATGCCAATGGTTTCCTTTAATGCATCTCTTATCTCATCAGATGTCAATTTGATGGTTTTTGGAATTCCTTCAACAAGGTCAAGACCCTTTATTTCCAATGTTTTTTCCTGTTTTAAAGGAAAAGCACTTCCTATTTCTGTCTTTATTTTTTCAGTTGTTTGTTCTCCAATAAGAAGATTATAATTCCTTTTAATATACTGGCTTATTGCTTCATCCATTTCATCTCCACCAGTTCTTATTGAATTATTGGAAACAATACCATTAAGTGCCATAACAGCAATTTCTGTGGTTCCGCCGCCTATATCAACAATCATGCTGCCTATTGGTTTATCAACAGGCAAACCAACTCCAACAGCAGCTGCTATTGGTTCAGCAACAAGATATACCTCTCTCACACCTGCATGTTCAAGAGAATCCCTTACTGCTCTTGTTTCTACGGCAGTTACTCCTGATGGGACACAAACAATAACCCTTGGTCGCATTAAGGCACTTGATTTTTGAACCCTGCCTATAAATGTTCTTAACATCATTTCAACAACTTCAAAATCTGCTATTACTCCATCCTTCATTGGTCTTATTGCCTTTATTTCCTGTGGAGTTCGTCCAAGCATTTCTTTTGCCTTAAATCCCACTGCAATTGGATTACCTGTTTTCACATCAATAGCAACAACAGATGGTTCATTAAGTACAATTCCTACATCTTTCACATATATAAGGGTTGATGATGTACCTAAATCAATGGCAATATCATTTGATATAAAATTATTAAAGAAATTCTTTAAACTAAACATTACACCTCCATTTCATGTTTTTTATTATACATTGAACTATGGATATATGCAAGTAAGAAAAAATGTTATCGTATATATCAATTGAAAAGCTGTATATGTCATATATTGACTAAAGAAAAGAATACAATGTTATTATAGTTACTTAATTCCTGTTGTTATTTTTCTACAATCTATTTATCTTATTATTTCAAATTTATACATTTTATCGTTCTTATCTCCTATCAATTTC
>CBDUZN010000234.1:0-2665 GCA_965371715.1 uncultured bacterium
ATCAATTATGAATAGTGTAACATTATCAGGTGCAGTGTATGTTGGAGAAGGAACATTAATAGGTTCAAATGCTGTAGTTATTCAGGGAATAAAAATCGGAAAAAATGTAATTATTGGTGCAGGTGCAGTTGTTGTTAAGGATGTCCCAGACAATGCTGTTGTTGTTGGTAATCCTGCCAGAATATTAAGATATAATAATATTTAGTAGGGACAGGGTTGCTGAAAGTTTGCCATGTTTTTAACTCGCCGTGGTGAGGTGGAACCTGTTCATCAAACATAACAATTGCCCAAACAATTTTAATTTTATTGATTTTCTTATCCTAAGCTTGCCGAAGGGTCTTTGTCCACTTACACTTGGCATGAACTCGAATGGTCTTTATCCGTTTATATTGGGTAATATAAGATTTTTTAACAAACAAAGATTTTGTATTGATTTATAAGTATAGGTGATATATTATAATAAAATGAAAAAAATATCATATTTCTCAAGAATAATTTCTGCATATATATTAAAGAAAAGCAGTCAGCTTACCTTTTGGCATGGTGAACCGGAAATTAATAAAAATATTAAATATGATCAATTGGGTGAATTTTATCAAGTATTTTCATATAAAGCTGATTACCAAGGACCATTTAATGATAATGGAGTTGTAATTCTTGATTATCATGGGAATGTTGGAAAACAAAAATACCATATTGCCATATCTCAATACGGACTTGACTGTTATAATAGATATAAAAGAACAAATAATAGAGAATGGTATAAGAAATTTATGAATCAGGTAAAATGGCATAAGGATAATATTGAAAAGAATAGTAATGGAATATATCTATATTATGCTGATTTTGAATGGGATTATCATGGAATAGTAGAAAAACACTGGGCATCCGGTTTAGCGCAAGGTAATGCATTATCATTATTATCAAGAGCATTTGATGAAACAGGAGATAAGATATACCTTGAACTTTGTGATAGGATTTTCACATCAATGATTACTGATATTGATAATGGTGGTGTATTATTCAAGGAGAACAACAATTATTGGATTGAAGAAATGTTAACATCCCCTATGCATATACTAAATGGATTCATGTGGTCTATAATGGGTGTTTACGATTATTGGCTTATATGTAAAAATCCACAAGTAAAGAAGTGGTTTAACATATTTATTAAAACAGCAGTAAATAACTTATCAAAATTTGACAATGGTTATTGGTCACTGTATGAACAATCAAATACAAAAATCCCTATGATTACCTCTCTTTTTTATCATAAATTACATATTACTCAATTAAAAATACTTTATAATATAACTAATGAAAATGTATTTAATGAATATGCAAACAAATGGACTTATTATTTAAATAGCAGATACTGTCGTTTTAAATCACAATCAATTAAAATACTTTTCAAACTTATTTATTTCTAATTATATGAATAAAACAATATGGATATTCAATCAATTTGCAGTTTCACCGAATATGCCTGGTCCAACAAGGCATTATAATATTGCAAAGGAATTAATAAAGCATGGATATGATGTTTATATATTTGCATCCGATTATTCATTTCAGGAATTAACATATAAAAAATTGAAAGCAACTGAGAGTTATAAAATTGAGATAATTGATAAAGTGAAATTTGTCTGGATAAGGGTACCATCATATAAAAAGAATAATTACAAAAGATTAATTAATCAGATTATGTTTGCAATAAGAGCAAATCTGATAAACAAAAAGTTATGTAAACCAGGGATTATTATTGGTTCATCTCCTCAACTATTTACAGCAATATCTGCTCTGATTACATCAAAACAAAGAAGAGTTAGATTTATTGGAGAAATAAGGGATTTATGGCCTGAATCACTTTTGGAATTACATAGTTCTTTTAAATACAATCCATATATATTTGTGCTATATATATTGGCAATTATTATTTATAAACATAGTAAAGATATAATTATACTGGCAGATGGAAATAGACAGAAAATTATTGAGAAAGGTATTCCAGAAAATAAAATCCATTATATTCCTAATGGTATTGATACAAACAGGAGAGTGAATCTCACAAATGCTAATAAATTAAAACAGAAATACAATATTAATAAATTCACCATTTGTTATACTGGTTCAATAGGTATTGCAAATAATCTTGAAATGGTTGTAAATGCTGCTAAAAAAATTGAAAATAATGCTATAGAGGTTATAATTTTTGGTAATGGACCTGTAAAAAATTTTTTGAATAAAAAAATTGCAAATTTAGGATTAACAAATATTAGAATTGAAGAAATGGTATCAAATAGTGAAATATATGATCTTCTTAGTGTTGTTGATATATGTTTTATTACATTACAGGATGTCCCATTATTTAAATATGGCGTAAGTCCCAATAAATTATTTGATTATATGTATGCAAAGAAACCTGTTATTTGCTCAGTAGGTGGATGGTGTAATTGTGTAATAAAAAAAGCAAAATGCGGTATTGCAATAAATCCAGATAATGCTGATGAATTTATTAAAGCAATAAATTCATTATATGAAATGAAGACCTTCGAAAGAGAAGCATTAGGAATAAGTGGATATAATTATGTTAAAACACATTTTTCAAGGCAAATAACTACCAATAAACTTGTACACATAATAAAATCCAGATTTTGATTTTCCT
>CBDUZN010000235.1:0-2658 GCA_965371715.1 uncultured bacterium
AATAATAACCCCTCTGTAATCATCATTGTTTTTGATATATGCAATTAGTGAATCCAATTCATTATTACTTAATGGCAATGCGTTCTTATCTATAAGAGGACGAATTTCCAATGTCCCTTTATTATTGCGAATATCCGTTATTGATGTTAAGGAAATTATTGAACCAAAATCCATTTTACTTAGAGAATCCGTAAGCAGGTGAATGTTTTTAAGTATGTTATTTGAAATGATATTACCCTTAATAACAATAACTGTTATATGATTACCATTGAAATTATCTCCTATATAATTAAATGTTTGTACATTAATATTATCTTTTGGTAATGTATTGAGTACATCGGAATCAATATCAAGTTTCAATGCAAACAATCCAAAGAATACAGTTATTATAATTACTGCAATAATTATCCATATTCTGTTTTTAAGAATAAATTTTGAAAAAGCCATTAACACTCCTTGAATAATTGACCTAAATAATAAATTGTTCAAATAAAGAGCAAAAAAAATTACTTCTTAATTATTCCATAAAAAAATACATTAAGCATATCATCAATTTTATTATCCGAAAAATCATCTTCATTGCTTGTTGCCCATATATACTCAAAACCCTTTAATGCAACAACAAATGCCTGTGCAACTATAGCGGGTTCATCAATTTGAAAAATACCTGATTTTTTACCATCATCAAGTATTGATGTTATGATTCCTATTTCCTTTATATCGTACTTATGTCTGATCTTTTCAACAATACTATGACTGACAATATAATCCTCTCTAAATGATATATAGAATGATGCAATTTCTTTTATCAGTGATAATCGTGTTAATACATAGATGCGGATCTTGTTTTTTGGATTCTGCTTTTGATTTACAGCATTAATGAGTTTTAGAATAAGGGCATCTATTTGTCTATCCATTACTTCATTAAGAATGGATTCCTTATTAGGGAAATAATGATATATAAATGTTTTGGTTTTACCGCAGGCTCTGGCAATATCATTTATCGTTGTTTTGAAATAACCATATTGTGCTATTAGCCGATCTGTTTGTTTTAGAATTTCTTCCTTTGCAGAATTGTTTTTCATAATTTGACCAAGTCCTTTATTTGTTCAAATTATATAAATAATTACCGGAAAGTCAAGTAGTGGTGGTTCAAAAACCACCCAAGCTTTATATATGATATAAGGCCGGGCCTTGACATTTTGACATTTTTTTCAGTGCATGATGTGTCATTATTGTACACAATAGTGTGATATTTGTCAATAGGGTGTGTTTTTTATACAATTTGATGAGAAAAAGTGATTTATTACAAGAGATAATGTCAAAAAGTCAACCCCCGACCTTGATGTCTTATGTGAATCTGTATTATATTCTTGACGCAATAGCATATTGTTGCTATGGTATAGTAATATTGTTTAAGGAGATGTTATATGAAAAAGCAAATTTTAATTATTATTATGTTTTCTTTAGCATTAATTATTAGTACAGAAACTGTTGATAAAGATGGATATTCTGTTAATCATCCTATTCATGAAGATATTGAAAGTGGAAGGCCAGGTGGGCCTGATTATTCCATAATCCCAACAGCTCCTCCTTCTTCTCCTCGAATGTGTGCTGAATGGGAACCTTCAACAGCATTATTAATAAGATATCCATTGGGATTACCCTGGGCTATGCTTGAAATTGCATCAGAAGATATTCCGATTATATGTATTGTAGGAAATACCTATTTTGCTCAGGCTCAATCGGATTTTGCATCACATTCAATTAGTAATGTACAGTTTATTGTTGCAGACAATAATACATTTTGGATGCGTGATTGGGGACCATGGTGTGTTTTTGATTCATCAGGTGTATTTGGTATTTCAGATAATGTATATAACAGAGCAGATACAAATGGTAGGGAAGAGGATGATCAGGCTAGTTGGACAATTTCTGACAGTTTGTCCATAGGTCTTTGGAAATCAGAATTAAGACATACAGGTGGGAATTTCATGACGGATGGACATGGTATAGGTATGTCTGGAAATGATATATATGATTATACATTTAATACGGATTTAAGTACTGATTCGGTTAATGCTTTGATGAAAGCATATTGGGGAATTAATAATTACATTACATTTGAAGATCCACTTGCATCATATATTGACCATATTGATTGTTATGCTAAATTCCTTAGTGAAGAAATTATTATACTTGTAGAAAATGGAACATCGGATGACACTGTTTTAGATGCATTAGAAATTTATATAGAAAGCCAGGACAATTGTTATGGAAGAAAATATCAGGTATATAGAATCAATGCTCCAGATATTCATAATGCAGGTTATGCCAATTCCATCATTCTCAATAATAGGGTTTTTGTTCCAACAACAGGATATGCAGATGAGGATTCTGCAGCACTTGCACTTTATGAATATTTAATGCCGGGATATGAAATAATTGGTATAGAAGATCCCGGTGGAACAATTGAATTTCTACCAACAGATGCAATTCATTGTAGAACCAAAGCATTGTATGATGAAAATATGTTATTTATTGATCATGCTCCGCTTAATGACCAGACATCAATTATTGATTCATATCCAGTGATTGCAAATATTATTCCTTACTCCGGGGAAAATCTAATAAGTGATTCACTGAGAATTTATTACA
>CBDUZN010000236.1:0-2657 GCA_965371715.1 uncultured bacterium
AAGGGGACATTTATTTATAGTAATTTGAGGGGACATTTTTTATTGGTAACTACAATAAATTCTTGACACTTGACATAAAATGGCATTTTATGTATAATAAAATGAACTATGGAGGTATATTATGAAAACAAGAGTTTTATTTTTAGCAGTAATAATACTATTTGGAGTATTATTATTTTCAAATGGTATTAATAGGGATTTACCCATTAATGAATGGGACAAAATGGTAGAAACAAATGATGCAAAATCAACAGGTGACTCACTTAATTCTACACTTATAGGAAGAGCATTGTTTGGAGAATGTGGAGATGTGTTTGTGAAAGATACTATTGCTTATACTTGTCATGGTGTTTCATTATTGATATTCAATATAAAAGATGCAGCAAATCCAATATTACTCGGATATTATGATACAAACGGGTCTGCGTATGGTGTATATGTAGTTGACTCACTTGCATATGTAGCAAATGGATACGGAGGGCTGAGAGTAATCAATATATCTGACCTATCTAATCAAATAGAAATAGGCTTTTATGATACAGGTAATTTTGCAAGGCGTGTATGTGTAGTTGACACATTAGCATATGTGTCAGATGGAAATACCGGACTGAGGATAATCAATATATCAAATCCAGCTATTCCGGTAGAGATTGGTTTTTATGATACAGGTGGTTGGACATATAATGTATATATAGTTGACTCACTTGCATATGTAGCAGATGGGGATGGTGGACTAAGAATAATCAATGTATCCGATCCGGCAATTCCAATAGAGACGGGTTTTTATAATACGGATGGCAGGTCATATGGTGTATATGTAATTGACACATTTGCATATGTAGCAGATGGAGATAACGGATTAGTAATAATCAATGTATCCGATCCGGTTAATCCAGGAGAGATAGGTTTTTATAATACAGGAGGTTCTGCATACGGAGTATATGTGATTGACACATTTGCATATGTAGCAGATGGAGATAGCGGATTAGTAATAATCAATATAGCAAATCCGGCTATTCCAATAGAGACAGGGTTTTGTGATATAGATGGTTCTATAGAAGATGTATATGTAATTGATTCAATTGCATATATAGCAGATACGGATTATGGGTTAAGGATAATCAATGTATCAAATTCGGTTAATCCGTTAGAAATAAGTTTTTATTATACAGGTAGTTGGGTAAGGAGTGTATTCGTAGTTGACACATTTGCTTATATAGCAAATAGTGCGAATGGATTAAGGATAATCAATGTATCAAATCCTGTTATTCCAATAGAGATTGGTTTTTATGATACAGGTTATTATGCATTGGATGTATATGTAATTGACACTTTTGCTTATATTGCAGATGGATATGGAGGACTCAGAGTAATCAATATATCCAATCCTGTTATTCCGGTAGAAATTGGTTTTTATGATACAGGTGATTGGGCAGAAGGGGTATATGTTATTGATACATTTGTATATGTTGCAGATGGAGGTGCTGGATTATACATAATTAAATATCCAATGGAATTAATGGGAATAGAAGAGAATACACTTTCAAGAAATATTTCAATGAATAATTATTACATCAAATACAATTCAAGTACAATAGATATATATTTTGGATTGAAAAACAGTGGAGAATTAAATCTTAAACTATATGATAAACTTGGTAGAGAATTAAAACAATTATCAAGCGGAATTAAAAGTAGTGGATATACAAAAATAAGTATTAATAAAAATGATTATTCCACAGGAGAATATTTCATCAAAGGCAGAATGGGAGAAACAGAAATATCAACTAAAATTTTAATAATTAAGTAGTATGGACAGGGCTTGCCCCGTCCATAATTATTAAGCAAAGAAATGTAATGGTACGGCATATCATGCCCACTAAAACATGACAATCACTAAATCAATTATGTAATAAATGGGATGGTTTGAAACCTCCTCGCACAAAATATATTGAAAAAAAATCATATAAATAGATTTTTTGATGCTAAAAAATCGTATAATTAGGAAAAAAGTGCATAAGTATTGCAATTATCATTATATAAGTAATTAATATGATGATTTTCAATGGTGGTTTGTGTGAATATTTTTTTACAAAAATTATCCGTTTTCCTCTTGACAAAATTTCGTAAATTGACTATACTACAAATCTTATAAAATTGTGCTGGTGTAGCTCAGCGGTAGAGCAGCTGATTTGTAATCAGCTGGTCGGGGGTTCAATTCCCTCCACCAGCTAAGTTGGGGAGATTCCCGAGCGGTCAAAGGGGGCAGACTGTAAATCTGTTGGCTAAGCCTTCGAAGGTTCAAATCCTTCTCTCCCCATTTACTGCGGGAGTAGCTCAATTGGTAGAGCTTCTGCCTTCCAAGCAGAATGTTGCGGGTCCGAGTCCCGTCTCCCGCTCTTAATCCTCTTAAGGTTGAAAGAGTACCTTGGAGGAAGATTTTTTTTGTTATATAGATATTTTGAAAAAAATTAAAATGCCCATGTAGCTCAGTTGGTAGAGCACATCCTTGGTAAGGATGAGGTCACCGGTTCAAATCCGGTCGTGGGCTGATAAACTGGAGGCATAAATGGCTAAGGAAAAATTCAAAAGGTCAAAGCCGCACATGAATGTAGGAACAATAGGACATGTTGACCATGGGAAAACAACCTTAACAG
>CBDUZN010000237.1:0-2634 GCA_965371715.1 uncultured bacterium
TCTGGCAATAATATGATAAATCTGCAGGCATACAAATAGAAAAATAATTACTAACCAAAGGGATTTTGCTAATTTTTTGTTCATAATTCCATTTTTCTGCGTTAACTACAAATGATAAGTTGTTTTGGTGATGCTGATACAAACGAGGATTCATCATAATTGCCAAATTTACTTTCAATTGTAAATCCATTATACTTTAAAAGAGCATCAAGTTCTTGCGGATAGTAAATTCGCATATTTAATTCATTTACAATTTCATCTATTTCATTTTCATTTTTATAATACCATTTAATTCTGTTTATTTGAGTATTTGTATCATAAGTATTACTCTCTGTAATAGTAATGGTTTTTTTATTATAAGTATCATACAAACTTGCTACCGGATATCTTGTTGATGAATCTCTTGTAAATCTATCCAAACAGGGATTAAACATATCAATTATAAATTTGCCATTATCTTTTAAATGTTTCTTTACACAAGAGAAGCATGCTTCAATACTCTCCAAATCATGAATATGGGCAATTGAGTTGAAAGGGAAAAGGATAAGATTGAATTTCTTATCTATATTAAAATCACGGCAATCAGCTTCAATCCATTCAATATTAACCTTTTTTGCTTCTGCTTTTAGTTTAGCATAGGAAAGCATATCTTCTGTTATATCCAATCCACTTATTTCAATACCTTTTTCAGCTATTGGTATTGTAATTCTTCCTGTTCCGCATGCTAATTCAAGGACCGGATCACCAAATTTTTCTATTTGTTTCAAGAAAAAGGGAATATCCTCTACAATGTCATTATTCTGTAAATCATAATACATTGCATTTTGATAAATCGCTTTGCAATCAATGGGCTTCATTTTGATTTTCTCCTTTTCTATATTTTTAATTATATAAATATTATATAATATCAAACACAAATGCAAGAGAAAAAAAAGTATCTGGAATTTTCTAATTATAATTTAATAGAACAAAGAAACATTGACAAATAATAAGAAAAAGGTAAAATCAAATAAAAAGGAGATATATTGCCAATTTATAAAAAGACAATAATTATTATACTTTTATTATCATTTATATTTTCAATATCATATGCACAAATATTTACTCCAGAGGAAGAGAAACAACCTATTCAGGAAGCAAGAAGAGATGCAAAGAAAAGTGGATTTCCAGTACTATGGGCAATTACAAGTTGTTTCTCATCCTGTTTGCTCCCTGTTTTGATTAATCGCATTATTGTTATTAATTCAATTGCAACGCCTGAAAATACTGCTCTTACATCAATAATATGCTGTTTGGGTACAACATTATTGGCGTATTTAATAGCTCCAAAGGTACCTCAGGATAAGATTAAAGATGAAAGTGCTGATTATAAAAAGGCATATAGTAATGCTTATAAAAAAGAATTAAGAAAGAATAATGCATTAGCAACTTGCATAACAGGTGCAACAGGTTTTGTGGCAGCAATATTAATTATTGGATATATGTTTTCAAGGATGTTCCCAAGTGTATAAAACATTAACCAATTGAAATACAATCTAAAATTGGAGAGAATTTGATTATAGGGTACAAAATTAAAGGTGCAATCCTAAGAATACCAGTATTCTCTAAAATAAATAAATTTTGATTTGAATAAATCAAAAATTACTTCTATATTATATATAAGATTACTATACTTTACAAATTACCAAAAAGTGTTATCATCTAAAAAATGAATAAGAAATACTATAGTATAAAATAATAAAGCAAGGGGACTAAAGTGAAGACATATCTTGATTGTATTTCTTGTTTTTTTAGTCAGGCACTTCGTGCAGGACGAATAGCGACAAAAGATGAAAATAAACTAAAAATGATATTAGATGAAATAGGATTGATAATAAAAGACATACCTCTTGAAAACACTCCGCCGGAAACAGGAATGCTGATATATGAAAAAGTGAGAGAAATCACTGGAGTAATTGATCCATACAAAAAAATAAAGAGCGAAAGCACTCAACAAGCTTTAAAGCTATATCCATATTTAAAAAGCACAGTTAATAATTCAGATGATAAACTTCTTACAGCAATAAGAATTGCAATTGCAGGTAATATAATAGATTTTGGTGTGAATAATCACTTCAATATTGAGGAAGCAATACACAATGTACTCAAAAAGGACTTTGCAATATTTGATTATGATAAATTCAAGAATCATTTAAATAAAACCGATGAAATTTTATATATTGGCGATAATGCCGGAGAAACAGTTTTTGACAGAGTTTTAATTGAGGAAATGAAAAAACCTGTGATATATGTGGTTAGAGAGACCCCTGTCATAAATGATGCAATATATGATGATGCTATTCAGGCAGGGATTGATAAAGTTGCAACAATATTGTCATCGGGAACAAGTGCTCCTGGAAATGTTCTAAAAACATGCAATGATGAATTCATTGAAATTTATAAAAAATCAACATTTGTGATAGCTAAGGGTCAAGGAAATTATGAAGCTCTTTCTAATGAAAAGCATCTCATATTTTTCTTATTAATTGCAAAATGTTGGGTTATTGCAAATGATATTGGCGTTAATGAGAGAGATATTATATTAAAAGGAATAAATATCTAAACCATAGGTCGGGGGTTGACATTTTGACCTTA
>CBDUZN010000238.1:0-2624 GCA_965371715.1 uncultured bacterium
TATTAAACCAAAAGTAGATGGCTGTTCTTATTCATATAGCAAAGATTTGCTTGGAACACCAGAATTACCAGTAAAGATTTTAACTTTTCTCATCCCACCGACTGCTGCTATTGACAATGTAATAGTAGAAGTAATTGACAAAACATCATTAGGAACAGGATTCAACATTCATCCCATACAGAGAGCAGAGCCATTTATGATGCATAATAGGAATGAGCATTTTGATTTTATCCCAATGAATAAGGAAATATTACAATTGAAATCGAATTATCCCATTATTGCAGGAAAAGCAGGACATATGGGAAATAAGAATGGATGGCAATTATTTACAATCACTATTTATCCCATTTCATATAATATAGGTAATGGCGAGATTTTCCTTAATACTAATATAAACTATTCAATTACATTTACTGAAAATACCAAATCAATTTCTATGATAAATAGTAGAATTAAAAATAAAAGCATTGAATATATTAAAGACATTGTTGAAAATCCTGAAATGGCAGAAAAATGGGCACCACAATCATTTAAGGCAAGTGCTGATTCAATTGATTATGTAATTATTGCTCCATCAATATGGGCATCTGCCGTTGAACCGCTTAGAGAGTGGAAAACCCTAAAGGGTCAAAGAGCAATTACTATTACAACAGAATGGATTTATGCAAATTACTCAGGTATTGATCAATCTGAACAAGTCAGAAATTTCATAATTGATGTATATAATGATTGGGGAGCAATGTATTTTCTTTTGGTAGGACAGGATGATTCTGATATTGATGATTCCGGATACAGTGAAAGTCCAGGTTCATGGGCGCCAAGAAGAGACACTTATTGCATGAGTTCTGGAGCAGGTTATTACTCTGATGAAGATACCATTGCTGCAGACCTTTATTATTGTGATCTTGATGGCAATTGGAATGCTGACGCAGATGGTACCTGGGGAGAACTAAGTGATAATGTAGATATGTACACAGATGTATATGTTGGACGAATTCTATCGGAAACAGAAGCAGAAGTAATTGGTTATATTAATAGAGCAATAGATCATGAAAAAAATTATCCAATGGGCATGGCAAATAAACAGATATTAACATCTGAAAATCTTTTTCCCGGATATGATGGTGCGCAGGTTAGTGATTCAGTTGCATTCTATGCTCCATCCAATTTTGTAAATGCCAAATGCTATGATGAAACCGATAATTATGATGATATTGCAACCCTTGATTCAATGGAAGTAGGCTATGGTTATGTACATCATGCAGGACATGGATTAGAATATGGACTTATGTCGGTAGATCTTATTACAAATACTGATATAGAAACATCATTAGATATTAGTACAAATCTTTATGGTATTGTTACGGCAATTTCCTGTTTATCAGGCGCATTTGATTATGATTGCTATGCAGAACATTTACAGGTTGATTGTGCAACAAATGTTGGCGGAGTCTCAGCTGTAATATTGAGTTATAGATATGGCTGGGGATTAATCAGTGCACTTGGACGTTCGGAAACACTTGATATATGGTTTATGCAATCAATAGCAGCCACAGGAGATTTTTCCGTAAATACCACAAGAATAGGAGAAGCGCTTGCAGCGGCAAAGGACAAAGCAGTACCTTATACAGCATCAGATAATATAGCTAGATGGTGCATATATGAATATAATTTATTTGGCGATCCCGAACTTGCATTATGGACAGAAGATCCTAATGATTTTGCTGCTTCATATCCCTCTCAGGTAGGTACAGGTAATCTAATTATTGATATAACAGTTACCGATAATATTACAAGTACACCAATTGAGAATGCTTATATATGTCTTATGTCTCTTACAGCGGCAGGAGATACTATGGTTTATAATAGGGGTTATACAAATGCAGCTGGAATTGCTTCAATCACTGTTAATCCTACCGAAAATGGTACAATAAATATAACTATTACGAAACAGAATTATGATCCCTATGAAGGAACAATTTCAATATTAAGCGGAGCACCACAAAAACCACAGACAAGCAAGCTATTTAATTATGCAAGAATACCCGATTTAAGACCATTACTTTCCTTCTCCTCAATAGATGATGAAAATGATGATATTAGATATAGAGTTTTATGGGATACTGACCAATCCTTCGGTTCACCTGATTCTGCAACCACTGCTGTTTATTCAAGTGGAGAGCAGGTTAATTTTACATTTCCTTCAGATCTATCAGGCAATACAACATACTTCTGGAAATTAAAGGCAAATGACCCTTCGGGAAGTGGCTATTGGAGCAGTTATTCTACTATTAATTCATTTGCGGTATTTTTAAATTTGGGTACGGATAATTGTTCATGGTATCAAACAATATCAGAACAATTTAATTTCTGTACTCTTAACAATTTGCGTATTATTGGAGACAGTATATTATTAAATTCATCATATAGCGGAGCTGACACATTAATAGATGCTTATTTTGAAAGCGGCATACCATCATCCGGCTGGACAACAACAAGCGGCTCATCAAGTGCTGTTTGGGGAACAGGAACAGGAGCATCAAATGCTCCACCTTCATTTGGAACTTCATATGCAAGGATTGTTTATCCTTCCAGTGGTCCTGCACCATCTGCAGATACAGATA
>CBDUZN010000239.1:0-2617 GCA_965371715.1 uncultured bacterium
ATGAAGTGCCTTCTCCATAAAATAAATCAAATGCCGCAACATCAATATCTTCTCCACTATAAAAATCAAAGGAAGGAACAATAATTCCTCCATCATTTGTTCCATTAATATCCTGATACACTAATCCGCCTGGAGCCATAAAATCAAGGTTATCACCATACTGTGAGTATGGAGCTCTTTCCATAAAATAATCAACTGCACCAACAGCAATTGCTTCAGGAAATGCTGCCGGATAGGATAGTTCATTTACTCCCTCATTCCCGGTAGCACATATTACAGCAACATTATTGGCTACTGCATCAAGTATAGCAAGATGAAGAGGGTGCCAACCCAAAGAATCACCTGGAGTACCTGCAAGAGAAAGATTTAAAACTCTACATCCATTATCAATTCCATATTCAATACCTGCTACTATATCAGACATACTGCCTTCTCCATTTTCATCAAGAACTCTTAAAGGCATAATGCTTGCATTATAAATAATACCTGAAAGGTCAGTGCTGTTATTGATACTTGAAGCAATAATTGCGCAGCAGGAAGTGCCATGTCCATTCATATCATTGGGATGATCATCATTTGATATAAAATCATATCCCTGAACAAAATTTATATTTTCAAAATCATTATATTTATGATAATTTCCTGTTGAGGAATATACTTTATCCACTTCTGATATTGGCATTAAATAATCCTCAAATGCAATACCTGTATCTAAAATACCAATAATTATTCCCTTGCTTCCCATTACACCTCTATCCAATATTAATGATAGATTATAATGATTATCAAGCAAATTCCATTGATGAGAAAAATATTTATCATTTGGAGTGTAAACAGCCCTTAGTTTTTTATCCTTATAGATACCAATTGCATCAGGATACATTTCCTTAATCTCATTATATTCACCATCAACAACAATCATATTATAACGGTTAAATATCCTTTTAGCATTTTTATAATGTGATTTATCAAGTAATTGATTGAATTCTAATATATATGTTTCTGCAAATAATAATATTGGTAAAATTAGAACTAAAATAATAAATATTTTTTTCATCTTAAAAGAATAACATAGTAATTACTATTTTGCAATATAAATTGTTGTTATAAGCAGATTATTAACAGGCATTAATAATTTCAATAAAATTTTCTATTGTTTTAACATTTTTCAAATCATTAATGACTTTTTGGGTTCTTTTGTTTTGCTTTTTATAATAACCCTTATTATAATTTATTGAGATAAATTCCTTTTCAATTAAATCAATGAATATATGAACACATAGTTTTCTTGCGATTTTCATTGCATTTTTCAGTAATTCAATTTTCTTTTTTCTGTTTTTCTCTAATAAAGCCAATTCATAATAATAGTAAGCAGATGTAATTGAAACAATGCCCATTTTTTTATTGTTTTCATTAAATTTAAATGCTTGTTTTCTGTTCCCTTTATTATTCATTAAGTTAATAAGATTCTGTTTCTCAATAAACTCCAATTTCTGTTTAGGTCTAATATTGTTTTTTGTGAGAAATATATTTATTTCTTCTTTCCATTTTAATAATTTTTTAATATCTCTTTTTCTATAATAGCAACTGAATAAGGTAAATAGATATTGAACATAGGGAAGTGTATGTCCCGTTTTCAAACAATTCTTTGATACTCTTAATGCGGTTTTTCTATTTTCTATATTACTATTTAAACAATAAATAATTGTATTTGCTGCTGAATTCATATCAATATGCGGATGCTCTTTAATAATTTTTCGCGATAACCTTAATGCAAGTTTATCTGCACTTCTTAGAAAAGCAAAGCCCGATATTAATGCTAAGTTATATGGAATTTCAATATAGTGTTTTACTTCCTGCCCATATAAAAGTCCTTCATAATAATATTTTATACCCTTTTTCACATTGCCAATGACCATATAAGATGATCCTAAATTTGTTGTTATTAGAGGTAAATTATTCATTTGCATTTCTTTTTTAAATTCATTATATATTTTCGTATTATATTTAAGCGATTTTTTCATTAATTTTGGATTCTTATCAATAATTGCTTTTGCTGAATAAATAATACTATATATATTAAATAATTGGATTATTGTCTTCTTGTCATTATATTTTTTTGCAATTCTATATTGCTTATCTGTATATATTTCTGCCATTTTCATGTCATTGGTATAAACGGCTATCATTGAAAAAAATCCATAACAGCTCATTAATATCATTTCATCTTTTATGTTACTTTTCATTTCCTTCAGTTTTCTTAAAACAAAATTTGTCTGCTTTGCTGAGGACATGTTAATAAAAGAAAAATGTCCATAACTAATAAACAATTCCATTCTTTTATTAATATTCAATTTTTTTTGCTTAATAAGGTTTTTATATATCATATTGGCAGCATCTATCTTTTTTTGCTGCGTTAATATACTTGCTTTTAACATTAAATAATCATTATCACATCCATTAATCTTTTCATATTTTTTTAGTATTAATAATGCATTTTTTGTATCTCTTCCTAATGCAATCATAAATTCAGCCAATAATAAATAATTTTTTGGATTTTCTGTTTTGAATTTCAGATATTTAAAATGTTTAAAAAATTGCATAATTATTCTATAAT
>CBDUZN010000240.1:0-2608 GCA_965371715.1 uncultured bacterium
ACCCAAAAGACGATAGCTGAAGGTTTAAATATGATTGGTTATGTTTATGCTGTTTTAGGTAATTATGATAAGGCAACTAATTATTATAGATATGCAATGAAACTAAATAAGGAAATAAGGAATAAGGAAGGTGAATCAGATAATTTAAATAATATTGGTTATATTCGTGATTCACTGGGATATTATAAAAATGCACTTAAATATTATAATGACTCATTAATAATCAGTGAAAAAATGAATAATAAACAGGGTTGTGCGGGTATTAAAACAAATATTGGTTATGCATATTCTATGTTAAAGAATTATGAGAAAGCGCTTTCATATTATAAAGATTCTCTTAGTATTCAAGAATTTATTGGAGATAAAGAGAGAAAAGCAACAAATCTGAATAATATTGGTTATATTTATGGACAGCTATCTCAATATAAATCTGCAATTGAATATTATGAACATTCTTTAAACATAAGAAATGAAATAGGAGATAGAAAGGGCATGGCTAACAATTATAACAATATTGCAGTTATTTATAGCAATATATTCGGGAAATATGAGAAAGCTCTTGAATATGCGAAAAAGTCGGTAGAGATTCAAATTGAAGTAAAAAGTAAAGAAGGAGAAGCAACAAGCATTAGTAATATTGGGAGTATTTATCTAAAGCATTATCAATTTAAAAAGGCAGAAAAATGTTTTAAAAAAGCCCTGACCATTGCAAAAGAATTAAAATACAAACCACTCCTTATTAAACTATATAAAAACTTAAGTGAACTGGCAATATACAGAAAAGCATTAGGTAATGCAGAAAAATATCTTAAATATTTTAGTAACATTATTGATAATTCTAAATTAAATATTGATAAAGCATATAATTTATTTCTTTATGGAAGATTGTATGCAAAGAGAAAGAGAATGGATAAAAGCAAGGAATATTTTGAGCAATCTATTAAGATATGTAAGAAATATGGAAAAGTATATGATGCTGCAATAATATATTACTGGTATACAAAAACTTTAATAGATAGCAAACCTCTATTAACTACAAAGTATATTAAAGAAATTAATAAATATTTAAATAAAGCAAAAATGATTTTTGAAAAAATTGGTGCAACAATGTGGCTAAAGAAAGTAGAAAAACTAGAAAAGAAAATGCTCGTAAATGAATTAATATAGCCACTTACTGGGGACGGAGTATAAATTTATAAATTAATTTTTTAAAAATTATCTAAATCATGTTATATGCTTACTTAAAACAAACTAATATATATATATTTATAAATTTATACTCCGTCCCCAGTAAGTTGAGCAATAGATAGACATTGGAAGCGACAAGGGAAAATAAATGTATTAGGTAATATAGATTGACAATTATATATTTTCTCAAAAATTAATGAATAAATTTATATGATGAATAATGTAGTTATTGATTTATAGTATCAATTAGATATAATAATCGAAATTCAGTTAAATACCGGAGATTTATGAAATTTTTTATTGCTACATATGGATGCCAGATGAATACTTACGATTCAAATGTGATAAGGGATTATATGGGTATGACGGATTACTGTGAATCGCACACAATAAATGATGCGGAAATCATTTTTGTTAATGGATGTTCGGTAAGAGATCATGCGGAGAAAAGAGCGATTGGTTTTGTTAATTCAATGAAATCACAGATAAAGAAAAATGCAAAAATTTATATAACTGGTTGTCTTGCTACTGCATTAAAGGAATATCCAAACCATATTAGCGGATTAATCGGCACTACACATTATGATAAAATAACAGATATTATTAATATGAATGGATTTGTTGATATGCGTGATATTGATGGTGAGGGGGATTATACAAATGCAAAAATACAAAACAATGTTACTTTACTAATTCCTGTAATGAAGGGATGTAATAATTTCTGTTCATATTGTATTGTTCCTTATCTTAGAGGAAAGGAAAAATCATTTTCACCTGAAAGTATATATGAACAGATTGAAAATAGTATAAATACAGTAACAGGTGAGATTCTTCTTTTGGGACAGAATGTGAATTCCTATAATTACAAAGGGAAGAAATTCCCTGAATTACTAAAAGATATTGCCAACATATTTGGAAATCATCGTATAAGATTTCTTACTTCACATCCAAAAGATTTTAATGAATCATTAATTAGGGTAATTGCCGACAAAGAAAATATTATGAATAATGTACATTTGCCATTTCAGAGTGGATCGGATAAAATCCTTAAAATGATGCATAGGGGTTATTTACAGAAAGATTATTTAAAAAAGATTGTTATGCTTAAACAAATAATTCCTGATGTATCAATAACAACAGATGTTATGACCGGATTCCCTTATGAAATAGAGCAGGATTTCAATAATACAATGAAGGTGATTTTAAAAGTAAGATTTGATGATGCATTTATGTACAAATTCTCAAAGAGAAATTATTCACTTGCCGGTTTTATGAGTGATGCTAATGAGGATATCAAATTAAGACGATTAAAACACTTGATTAAAATTCAAAATTCCATTAAAATAGAGAAGATAACATTTTTAAAAGGACGAACACTAAAAGTTCTTATTGAGAGAAAAAGTAAGAAATCTGAGAATGA
>CBDUZN010000241.1:0-2608 GCA_965371715.1 uncultured bacterium
AATCATTAAAAATAGGAGGTCTAATGAAGAAAAATAGTTATATGTTTTTACTTATTTCTGTAATTTTTATTGCATCATGTTCATTTATAACTCCGGCACCTGATTTTACAATTGATAATTATGATCCAATAGGATATTTTGTAAATGTAACTACAACATCAGTTCCTGTCACTACTATTGTGATTACCAATATATCAAGTGTTGATGCATATCTAACAACAATTGAAATGGAATACTTTCATGGAGATAATAGTTTGTATTATTGGGGTGGAAACAATAATGATTTAAGAATTTCACTTCCAGGAAAAAATGATTACAATACTTCTTCTGTTACATTATCAAATTATGAATTCCCATTTCCCACGGCAGTATATGATTCAATGGATAGATATAATTGGACTGAAGTTAATATGAGGGTATATATTACTATTGAAGATATTGATTATGGTAAAAAAACTACTAAATATTTTGATTATCATATAATGAAAAATGATTAAGAAAGGGGAATTATTTCCCCTTTCCTATTTTTTCCCAAATCATAGATTGATTTTTTAATATCCGCTCTGATTCTCCTGAAACAGCAATCCCAGTTCTAAATATACTATCTGCTTCAAAGTATGATAGAATGGCTTCATTAAAAAATACTGCAGCCATTGGAAAATTGAATATAGTTACATTTATCTTTGCACTAAGTTCGGAAACAGATCCTTCCCTGAAACAAATTGCTCCCAAATTATTATAAGCTAAACGCGATGTTGGTGAAATACCTATGATTCTTTCCATTACATTTCTTGCTTCAATGAAATTCTTTTCTCTTATCAATACAAGTCCTAAATTATATAATGCTTTAACATTGTAACTCTCTAATTCTATTGCATTATTAAAATATTTCTTCGCTGTTTCCAAATCCTTATTATGTGCATAAAGTGTTCCAATATTTATTATTGCATTAACATATTCATCATTATACTTCAATGCTTCTAAGTAGTAAAAATGTGCCTGTTCCATATTTCCTTGTTCAAAATAGTTAAGACCAAGATTATTGTTCCCTACAATGGATCTTGGATTTTTACTAAGAGTATATTGCCATAATGATTTTTCTGTTTTGAAAACCGGTATATATATCATTAATAATACAAGATATATAATGGGAATTATCCATACCCATTTATTATTGGTGAACTTTTTGAATATTGGATAAAGTAAAATAAGTAATGAAATTGAAGGGAAAAATAAATATCTATCAGATAAAAGATTAAGAACAGGAATTAAATTTGATAATGGTAAATATGAAAGAAAAAATATCACCATAGAAAATAGGATAAATCTATTCTTCCTGAATCTATATATTAAATATATATATAACAAAGATAAAACTGCCATGACCATTTTCAATGCATGATAACCCGCACTTATTGGTACATAATAATCAACTGAAAGATTGACTGGGAAAATTAATTTATATATATACATAATAAACAGATATGGTTGAATAAGAATGATATGATAGTATTGTAATTCTTTGAACAATCGATTGCTTTTCAGAAATTCGCCCATATTACCAATGTCGGGTAAATAAAATCCTGTTTTGGAATTAAATAGTAAAACAATGATGCCAAGTAGATATATTATTCCAAAAACAATATAGTATTTTTTATTAAGTTTCTTCCTAAATATCAAATCATACATTAAAAGAATAATTGGAAGCATAATTGCTGTTTCCTTTGATAGTATTGCAAGAATGAAAAATACAATACCCAATATATATTTCTTTTTAATATGACTTATAAATGTTAATAATGAAAAGATATATAGAAACATTTCCTTTCGGTGCGTTACTATTAGTATGGTTGATGCATGCACAGGATGAAATGCAAATACAGTCATGCTGAAAATCGCAAATAGAAATGAATCTGTTATAAGATATATAAACATACCTGTTAAAATCAAACACATTATAAACATAATAATATTTTCAATCCTATAAAATATCACATTATCCTTGAATAATTGTCTATCAATTATTAATGATATTTTCCTTATTGGTCTTTCAGATAACCTTACTCTGAAAATATCAGTAATTTCACTTGTTCCTGCACTTTCAAAAATTGTTGGTATATCATCATATTGAAAAGGATAATTTACTGATTGCCAATACGGTATAGAAAGAATTACAGCAGCAATAATTATTGTAATTAATTTATGTTTAATAAGAAATTCTTTCAATAAATTCAACTGTTTTTTTTGAGGATTTTTTCCATGTTGTTTGGTTTTTACATTCCTTTTGTTCATATTGATTTAATTCTTCCTTTATATGGGTTATATTGTCTTCAATGCTCTTATCTGCATTATAGTATATTGGATAATCATTGTAAATATATTTATGAATAGGTATATCAGAACATATTACAGGTTTACTTAAATAACATGCTTCAGCTATAGGAAGTGAGAATCCTTCTGCAGAAGATAAATAAATAATTACAAATGCATTATTGAAAAAATACTCTATTTTTTTATTATCAACATATCCTAAAATACTAATATCAGGAGACAATTCTTCAATTTCTCTTTCAATACTTATATTATCATTTTTACCTGTTATAATAAT
>CBDUZN010000242.1:0-2590 GCA_965371715.1 uncultured bacterium
CAACTCTGAAAGATTCAAAATGTGCAAATGCGCTTATTGATAGCACAATCACTGTTAACATTATTAATGTTTTTTTCAAATTCATAACTCCTCCTTTAAATTTGAAATTTGTTTTCTTCATCATTAAATACGATTGTTTTTTCAAGTACCTCCTTTATTAATTTTATTGATTATATATGATAATCATATATATTGTCAAGCATTATTATTAATATTGATTTTTAAATTTTGATATATATACTATTATTATGAATAAAAATTATTTTTATTTCATTCCATTTATATTTATAATCATAATATGCTCTTGCTTTACAAATGCTTACTCATTATCATTTAATAGCAAAAAAGATATATTTATTAATAATAATAAGCCATTTTTTCCTCTTGGATGGTATCTTACTAATACAAAGAATATTACAAATATAATTATTGGAAATAAAAATAAATCATATTCGGGTTTTACCGATCCATTTTCAGATTATTATAATACTTTTCTAATTTATTCCGGGAATCATTTCAATAAAGAAAATTATCATCTTGGATTAGATATTAAAAAAATTCATTCATTTCTTAATAATGCAGGTAAAAATAAATTTTTCATAATAGACCTTCCTAGATACTCAACATTATTTAGGGTTCTATTTCTAACTACTTCAAAAGAAAAAAAGGACTTTAAAAGTGAATATGCTGATTACTATACAATTGATAATCATCTGAATAAGATTAAAAGTACAAAAAAGTTGTATTTATATAAAAATGAAAAAGAACCAGTTTCATATATTTATGATTTTAGTGAATTTGATGATCATTTCTGTATTTTCAATGTGAAAAAAAACTTTTTTACATATAAATACAATGCTTCTCTTTATAGAAATGCTGATATTTTAAATTTCTCTCTCAAAACACTTTCATATTCATCTGATATATTGATGAAGATTTCACTTGAAAATGATGATTCTAAAAAAGCAATTTGGATTTGCTCTTCAAATACTTTTTTAATAAAAAATAGTTTTGATAATAATATACTGGGTAATCCAGATAGTATAATTCTAATTGAAACAGATATTAATAAATGGAATGCATTTTCAATTAATATTTCAGAATCCATCAATAAAGATCCTCACATGATCATTACCGGTTTAACAATTATTGGAAAAAATATTTTATTGGGACCAATATCTTTTCTTATGGGCAATAAAAAGAGTATCAAAATTATTGATTATATTGTTAGTGAATTAAAAGATTATGAAAATATTCTTGGTTTTTATACTTTGGATGAATTGGAATATAAAGAAATACTAAATTCGGAAAAATGGGCATACTATATTAATGGAAAAAGGAATTCCGATTTAAAGAATGGAAAAATTTTAGATTTAATTATAGAAGAAAACAGAATAATTAAAAAATATGGATTTACTCCATTCAATCTATCCACTGCAGGATATTCACAGAACAATAAGTTTTTTATGAATGAGAATGATTATGATGAATTAAGAAAACCAGTTTATTTTTTTGATACATACTCTTATAAGGATGATTATATAAATGCTTTAATTGAAGCTAAAAAAAGAGCTGACAAATTTGGATCCGGACTTATAATTGTTAATGATGCATATTCTAATAAAAAGCGAAAAGCTCTTTCATTTTATTTAACTAAATTTAAATTTTTCTCATCATTAATCTTCGGAGCAAATGGAATGCTTTTCTATTCATATAGCAGTCCTGTTACAGACAATTATGAAAATTTCCAAAATGATACTAATAAGCAGAATGTTGGGCAATTATCTGAGTATTTTCATAAACATGGTCTTAATGATATGTATCTTCATTATCATAATTCATTTATCAATAATAAATTAAACATTGGCTCTCTTATAATGAAGGATTCTCTTGGTAGAATTTGTTTTATGTATACTAATATTAAAGGTCATGAAAACTACTATAATCCCTGTTCAACAAAAGAAATGAAAATAGCATTTGAAAATGATAATATTGAAATTAATAAAATCAAGAAAATTCTTGGAGATAAAGAATATTTTATAATAGACATTTCTCCATATTCGGAAAACAAAAAATTCCCTAAAAATGGATTTTCTTTTTTTTCAGAATATAATTATGTTTCAAAAGATAATCTAACAGAAACCCTTAATACTTCACCTTTTAATATATTATTGCATCCTTATGATATTAGAATCATAATCTTCATCCCTATAGAGTTTAATAATAATTATTCGTATTTTAATTATAATCATTATGATAATTTACAAATCAATATACTTTATCCACAATTAATAAAAAATAATCATTTGGATATTAATTACAATAATCAGAAAACATCCAAGTCTCTTATTACAACGATTTCTCATCTTCCCTGTTTCAAAAATAAATATTTTGTTAAAACACTGATTTATTTGGTGAAACAAAGATATTAATTTATGGTACATTTCAAACTTTCAGAAGAGAAATTGTTATGTCAGTGACACTGGGGGATGGCAGAACCTGAAGCCTTAGTAGAACTGATCCCGACCTATGGAGGTATCTAATACAGTTACTGGTTACTGCTTACCCGCCTTCGCTGCGCTATGTTCGG
>CBDUZN010000243.1:0-2560 GCA_965371715.1 uncultured bacterium
TGTTACACTTAAAAACTCAACATAATGGCTCCATGATGATTTTCCAGACACTGTCTGGAATTTTGGATATTTTATATATAGCAACCTCATTAAATACACATTGCTTTTACTAAATCCTTTACCATATTTTGATCTTAAATCCTTTGATAATCTTGTTAATAATTTTGTCCCATATTCAGCTTTTTCATCACCCTTCTGCTCATATTCTACAATTCTTTTTCCAATACTCCAATATGTCTCAACCAAAATTGTATTAATAGTTATTGAAACCTGTTTTCGGGACAATTTTAATAATTTATCAATTGAATCAATTAAATGAATATAGTTTTTTGATTTAATTTCTTTAGTCATAATTTTTACTTTTGTTTATTTTTATACTCCTTATAAGCGAGATTGCTTCTTCGCTGAAACTCATCGCAATGACAGAATCCACTGTGTCATTACGAACGCCATGCACTACATTCATACTTATGAGTGCGGCAATCTCATCTATCCTGAGCGTAGTCCGCCATGAGCCAAGCCGAATGGTCAAAAGATTACTGTTATTCATTCTTATTACTTCCAAGAAATAAATTATTTTTTTTTATTTTAGAAATACAAATTTTTATTATTTTCATATTAAATCCATTTTTATCCTTTTTTTCAATATACAGTTATAGAAATAAATGTCAAGAAAAATTTTAAAAATGTCTTAATTGAAACTTTAAAAGCAACACTTTCACTATACTATCTATTGAATATTTTGATTTATAAAGTATAATAATTTAATGCGGAGTTTTTTTAAAATATATGCAAACATTATCAGAAAATATATAAATAAACCAAAATCCATTAATCTTATGCATGATTCATTAAAAACGGGTTATAATGAATACAATAAATTAAAAAACTCGAACACTATAAATCATAAAAATAAAACATTCAAAATCATTAAATTCAAAACCCCAATATTCGTTTCAGGCGATAATTTAGAACACTATATTGAAAAACATATTATTCCTCATACAAGAGAAAATGATATATTAACTATTGCAGAGTCCGTTCTTGCTATTACTCAGGGTAATGCATATAGAGTTGATGAAATAATTCCATCAAAATGTGCATACTTTTTATACCCATGGGTTTCAAATGTCACTTATGGAACAGGTCTTGGAATGGCTGAAACAATGCAATGTGCAATTAATATTATTGGAGTAAGAACCATATTAAAAGCAACATTTATGGGAGCAATTGATAGAATTCAAAAAAAACATGGCTCGTTTTATAGAATTGCAGGACCTGAAGTTAAGTCAATTGATTTTAAGAAGGAACATCCAATACCATTTAAGAACTCACATAATTATATTGTATTATCCCCAAGTGATCCCTATGGTTTTTGTAGCAGTATATTTAGGAAATTTCATATTAGATGTGCTGTTATGGATGCAAATAATGTTTCTGTTGATATATTAGGATATTATCCAAAAAATAATGAATTTAGTAATATGCTTAAACAATTAATGAAGGGAAATCCGGCAGGACAGGAAGGAGAAAAAACATCAATAATTATTCTGAGGGAACAATGAAAAAAAGACCATTCCTGAAATCTGTAATAACAACATCATCATTTATTGGCATATCAAGAATTTCCGGATTTTTAAGAGAACTGATTTTCTCTTTCTTTATTGGTACTTCAGGAATAATGGATGCATTTGTAGTTGCCTATATGATTCCCAATTTCTTTCGCCGAATACTTGGAGAAAAAGCAGCTGAAAGTGTATTTATTCCAATGTATATAAGACAAAAGGAAAGAGGAAAGATTTACAGTGATGATTATATGTCAAAGGTATTTTCTGTTATAGGAATTATATTAATTATTTTAGTTGTATTATTTTATCCTATTGCTCCAATATTTATAAAATTAGTAGCTCCGGGATTTAATGCTTCAACATTTGATATTGCACTCAAAATGACATTTCTTATATTACCATATATGTTTTTTATAGGTATTTATGCATTTTTAGGAGCATTATTAGAATCACATAAGAAATTTGCATTATACAATTTTTCACCATTTGTCTTTAATATTACACTGATTCTGTTTATTATATTTCTATATAATAAAATAAATATATATGCAATTACAACAGGCGTAATTATTGGTGTAATTCTGCAAACTGTAATACTATTTTGGTCACTTGTAAAATTGGATATAAAATTTGTTTTTAAACCAGATTTTAAGGATAAAAATATTAAAGATACCGGTAAATTATTAATTCCTATTACTGCTGGCTCCGGTATTGAAAAAATTTCTATTTATGTTGACAGGATTATGGCATCGCTTCTTCCTGTTGGTTCAATATCATCATTATACTTTGCTTTCCGCCTTATTGATTTACCATTTGCTGTTTTCTCAATTGCTATTGGTAAGGTAATTCATCCATATATTTCATCCAAATCTGTTTATGAGGATATGCGAAAATTTCGTTCATATATATTAAAAGGTGTTCTTTTAAACTTTGCAATTCTTATACCCATTTCAATTGTATTTGCATTTTTCGCTAAAATCATTGTACAACTT
>CBDUZN010000244.1:0-2559 GCA_965371715.1 uncultured bacterium
ATTTTCCTTTTCTGTTTTTAGCAGATAATCAGGTCTTTTTTCCCCTTGTTTGCTTTTTAAATAATAGAAACTATAATTTTTCATTTTTAAGGACTCTACTGCAAAATCCTCTCTCAATGCACCAATGGAATTATTGTAAGATGAATACAGCAATCTGAACGGTAAAGAAATAACTATTTTAGGTTCTTTTAAAACATTTGTTCCTTTTGCTATAACTCGGTTTAATATAAAAGTCCTTTCCAAAATTTCCACATATTGCTTAGCTTTGTATTTTGTAATATTTAAATTATGAGATATAGATGAATAACTTATCCCATCAATTGCTGATTTCCCTACAAAGAAAATCATATTATCTATAATTTGAATTTCTTTTAATGAAAAATCATAAACAGATGGAATATCTTTATAAAGAATTGTTTTTTTTATATTTTTCAAATTCTCTATAACATTGCTTGCTTCAATAGAAAAAGGATATATATCGCCTTTTAAATAATTTTCAAAATCTGTTTCTTTCCCCATATAATCACTAGTACACTTACTTTTTGCAATATCCTCAAATGATAAAGCAGCAAAATTTAGATTCTGATTAAAAAATAAATACTCTCTAAAATCAAAAGGATAAAGGTTAAGAATTCTTACTCTTCTTGAAAGATCCTTCTCTAACTGAGAAAATATAAGCGATACTGATGTTGTTAATACTACTCGTATATTAGTAAAATCATATAATTGTTTTAAAAGAGAGGAAAAATTCCCATGAAAATGTATCTCATCCAAAAGGAATAAATCAATTTTATATTGTTTATTTATATTAACTATCTTATTAAAAATATCCTCTTTTGATGTTGTATCCAAAGAAATATAAACTGCATTTTTTTTGTTAAGTAATTGTTTTAGAAGAACTGTTTTTCCCACTCCTCTGGGACCAACAATTCCAATAAAACGATCTTTTTTTATAAGAGAGTTAAGTGTATTTGCTACGAATCGCTGTTTTGTAAATCTTTTAGAATCTTCCTTAGCAAGATTACTTAAATAAAAAATTTTGTCCAAATTATCTCCAAAAAATAAGGTTATTTGACATTACTTTACACTATAATGGTGATTTTGTCAAACCATTTTCCAAAATGACTATCCTTTTGGTCAATCATTTTCCAAAATGACTATTGTAAGCATTGATAATTCTTAATAGTAAATGTTGTGTTATATTATTGAATGTGATTTATATATGAATTATATAAAGAATTTATCTACTCTTCTTTACATTTATTTTGTGGCATAGATTGTTAAGCTCACATTGTGAGCATTTTGGACTTAATGGAGTACATATATTCTGACCCCAGACAACAAGCATATCATTATATGTACGCCACCATTTTTTAGGTAAAATCTTCATTAAGGCATACTCAGTATCAGTTGGATTCTTTGTGATCACTAATCCCAAACGATTTGAAATTCTATGCACATGAGTATCAACACAAATAGCATCCTTTTTGAAACTAAGAGCTAATACAAGATTTGCTGTTTTTCTCCCCACTCCCGGAAGTGATAATAATTCATCAATAGATGATGGCACCTTACCATTGAATTTATTGATAATTATTTTTGAGGTTCTCAAAATATCTCTTGCTTTATTTCTATAAAATCCTGCTGGGTATATTAATTCCTCTATTTTCTTGGTAGTGATTTTAAGTACTTTTTTGGGTGTATCACCATATTCAAATAATCTTTCTGATGCCTTAAGTGTTACCTCATCCTTTGTTCTTAGTGAAATCATTGTTGATATAAGCACCATATATGGTGTTCCGTCATTCTCAACTATTTTTGAAACAATAGGTTTACCATATTTTATATATTCACTTTTCAATATTTTAAGAATTTTTAAAATTTTATTTCTTTCTTTCATAATTCTTTTTACACCTTTACATTCTCATTATAAACATATCCTTTTCTTCCTCTTTGAAAAGTCGAGGTACATTCCGCATATTCTGAGTAATTCGAAGAATATGTTACGCAAGTAATTCGAAAAATATGTTACGCAAGTAATTCGAAAAATATGTTACGCAAGTAATCTGAGGAATGTATTCCGCATTGGTAGGGGCAATGCCTCTGTGCTTGCCCATCTTTATTATTCCGAATAATCTGATGAATAAATTGAACATTATCATTATCTTTATCTTTTCCTTTCTGCTCTAGGTCTTCCTCCCTGGAAAGGTGAGGACTATTTACTCTGAAGAGCATGGATGCAACCCGTAGTGATATTCTTATATCACGGTCTCTATTCCAGAGCTCATCTGAGTAATTGTGTGAACATTTTAATCATGCTTATTCTTACTCTTTTTCTGCTCCCTCACACAACCAAATAAATGAACTCGCTGCGAGTATTGTATATATAAATGTAGCGCAGAGGCTCATTATATTGGTTGTCTTCGTCTGCAGAAAATTGTCTTTGACCGTTCAGTAAGAATGTATTGAGCATTAGTAATTCGAAGAATATATTAATGAACACAAATCTTGATATTCTCTTTCTTTCCGTTCTTTTCTTTCTTTTCCTTTTTTTCTTTC
>CBDUZN010000245.1:0-2557 GCA_965371715.1 uncultured bacterium
AATAATTTCCAATTCTTCTTATGTAATTAATATAGTTCTCTAATTTTATCTCATCAATAAGTGTAGGATTACTTTCATCACTTATATCAAGTACCCATAGATAGCTACCACTACTAATATATGCAGTACTATCCTTTACCGCTATTGCCTCAGTTGGTCCATATTCCCATGTTCCCAATTCCTCAACAATCTGTGAATATGATAATATACTTATTAATAAAATTATAAATATTAGAATTATTTTTTTCATAATCTTCTCCATTTTATTATATTCGTAGGGACAGGGCTCGACCTGTCCACCAATAACTTTATATTTATTTATTTTACTACTTCACCAAAATATGTCAATATTGATTTGCATACTGTTTAAATAAATTGACATTCCATTATGTTTTGTATTGGAAGAGATTGAGTCCTCTCATCCAATTCTATTAGCATATTTTCTTACATTAACACCTCCATAACTATGAGCAATAAATATTACTTTTGAATCACCTTTTAAATCACTTGTGTCCAATATTCGTGCATTCTTATTCGGTAGTTTTATAAATACATCATAAGCGTATGTACTATCCCCTCTTTGAAATGTTTGATACTCTGCTACTCCCTCTGTATAATAATTGATTAATGTTTCCTTTAATTTACATTTCAGCTGAGTTCCCCTTCCAATCTGATATGCAAATGGTTTCTTCTTTTCTTCTCCTGAAAAATAATCGGAATTACTCATTGTTGAATCGCTGCTTCCACTATGAGGAAAATCAAATTCAATTGTTTCAAGAAAGGCGTTTATTGATAATATATGCAAACTTGTATCTTTCAATTGATCAGTATTGGGAATTTCATTGAATTGGTCTATATCATTTTTTATCCAGTAAATCGTATCTTGTCCTATCGGATTAGCAAGCTCATGCCAATAGTTCAACACATCTTCATTATATTCCAAGCATCTATATGCAAGTTTGTCTTCTTCAATTCGCTTGCATTCATTACGGGAAATATACCATAACCCATCTTCATCTTTTATCTTAACTGGTGAAAATGTTGTTGGATTTATGATATCACTTGGTATATGACTACTATTTATCACTGTTCCAAAATTCCCTGATTTATATCCATTAGCATTATACCCATGAATGGCAATGATTGGGTATGGGCGATATGGCTCTGCATTTAAAATCGTTATTGTTAAAAATACTAATATGAATATGATAATTTTGTTTTTCATTTCTCCTCCATTCTATATTTTATCTTTATCAAATACTATTTCTTTTATTATAACACCCGACACTGAATATATATCAATGGTACCCGTTGCTCCTCCATCAGAATTATGACCATGTGCTCCTTTTAATCCATTAGGACTTAATATACCCATAAATCCATCTTTCATAGTTTTTTGCTCATAATCAATGGGATTAATATATACTTTATTCCAAACATCATTTTGTGTTCTAACATCTATTGTAATTGTATCTCTAAAAATATCTCCATGAATCCCTCCATCACTGTAAATCATTTTCCCATCTATTGTGTCTCCCCATTCTACTAATATTGTTTCCTCCCCTGTATTTAAATCCACTAATTTTATATTATTAATAAGTAATAGGTTACGGTCATAGTCGTAGTCAAGTGATTTAATTGGTTCATTAGGAATATATATATTCTCATAAGTATTGTTTACTAAATTGTATCGCCATATTTGATATACATCTTCATAATTATCTGGTATATATGCTACAATCGCAATATTCCCATCATCTGAAAATATTGGATATGCATAATTACCTATACTATCCCAACCATTAAAATCCTCTCTTAATTGGTAGGTATTAAATGTTCCGCTAACAAAATAAATATCATTAGTTTTTATAATATTTATCGCTTCTATCTGTTGAGAATATTCACTTTCCTTCTTTCTCATCAATAATTCTTTCTCCCCTGTATTAACATCTATTCTCCATATCTCTCCTCCTACCCATACATATTCTTTTTGATTAGATGTTCCGGTAAATCGATAATCATACGCTCCTATATTGGCATATACTAATATATGGTCATTATCCTCCCAGCATATACTGTTATATCCAACCTCTCTCTCATATCCATCTATTAATAATGAACAGCTATTCATTATTATTAAAATCACTATTCCGATAATTAATAATACTCTAATTGTTTTCATATTGTTCTCCAGTTAAATTCTTTTCTTTCCTGTCCTGTCCTGTCCTTGCGAGCATAGCATAATAATCTCCTTATCAGCATTCATTCTTTCATTTCTTCCTTGCCACTTGCCACTCTTTCTGTCTTCGCAAGTCCTCTCTGGGTCTGTCATTTCTTCTTTTCCGCGTCATTCCGCACTTGAAGCATATTCTGAATAATTTGAAGAATATGTTGTTCTTTGGAATCCAGTATTCTCTGCTCTGTTTTCATCTTTTTCATTTTCTTTTCCTTGCTTCTTGTCATTTTAACCCTTTTTTCTCAAATATCTTATCACTGATTTTTTGATTGATTCTCATATTCTTCATTCTTATTTTTATTTCATTATTTCCATCTGATG
>CBDUZN010000246.1:0-2551 GCA_965371715.1 uncultured bacterium
GTCGGTAATGCCGTATCTGTTGATAGGAATATTACCATTTCATTGTTATTGTTTACATAGCTTATATACTTTATATTTCCTGTTCCATCATACCAACTATGGGAATTATTTAATCCTAATACTGCATCCAAATCAATTATACTTGTATCTATTGGTATAATTGGAAAATTGAAGTATATTTTTACATAATCATCATAATCAATGCCTGATGCTATATTTCTATTATCTGATGCTACAACACTATCAACTTCTATCTGCACTTCTATGCCTGCATATAGTTCAATTGTGTCTATTTCTCCATACCAGTCATTACTATATACAACTATTGTATCTGTTATATATCCAGTACTATCTGAATATATGTTTATACTAATAGGTATAGAATCCCCTGATGCTATTGAACAGGGATATATTGGTTCTATTAATGTTAATTCATTCTCTCTTATTAGTTTCATTGAATCTATGATCACATATAGTTCATCTATTGAATACAGATAAAAGCTATCTGTTTCTACTGTACTAATCAAATGATTATTCGTATTCATTGGATTATCATATCCCAATTTGCTTAATGGAGCGTTTTCTATAATATATGCAAATCTTGCTGATATGCCTGATGTTAATGGCAATTGTGGGGTTGCCCCACCGCTCCATATTATTTCATCAATACCATTCTCATTAAAATCATATACCCTTACATGGCTGCCGCTGAATGTGTCATTATCCATTTCCCATACTTTCACAAAGCTATCATTACCCATTACCTTATATACCCTTAATACACTTCCTGCACACCATATTATCTCTCTTTGTCCATCTCCATCCACATCTCCAAAATCAACATCACTGCCACTATAAAAGTTCTCAAGTGCCCCATAGTCCTTCTCTATTGAATCCTGATAGATTCTTATTAAACTATCTCCATACTTCCATTCCGTTATTGTTAATCCCCATTCACAAGGGGACATCAAATATTTGATTCCTCCTGTGAAAAATTCATTTAATCCATCTCCATCTATATCATCGCTAAATACTGTGTAATGTGTTCCTACATTGGTATATATAAAATCCTTTTCTATCTCAAATGAATCATTGTTTGCATTGGTTGCTTCCCACCAGGTTTGTCCTCTGCTTGTCCCTGCTATTACATCTACAAGTGAATCATCATCAATATAACCAATATCCATTGTTTGTATCTCTCTATCTTCTATTAATACATAATCAAAATAATAACTATTATCCCCATCACTGCTCATATAATACCAGCCACTATCACTTCCAGATGGTGCACATCCAATTATTCGATCAATGTTATCTGTTTTTATCAAGTTTGTTGCTTCCGTACATAATGCTCCATGATCAATAGCACTATCACTATCCCATGTTCTTATCTTATAAACTTGACTTGTGTCCTGTTGTTCCATTACCGCTATATTCTTATCATACCCAGAACTAAATCCTAATAGTTCAATAAGTCCATCATTATCAAAATCACCTACACCTGTTATTCTTAATGTATCTATATTTGTTTCAAATTCAAAACTATCTCCTGTGAATTTATATATATTTGTTCTGAACCAATCATTTGGTATTGGTTTATGAATAAATAGTTTAGGATACTTATTTCCCAAATCAATTATCTCAATCCTATTTGATTGCCCTGGTTTATAATATCCCACATCTGGTAATACCTGTTTAATTACCCATTCTCTACTTATAATATTTACTGATATTAGTAATATCATTATGATTGTTGTTAATGTTCTTTTCATCTTTTCTTCACTTTCTTTTCTTTTTCTTGTTCCTCTTTTTGAAAGGGGACTTGTGTCCCCTTTCTATTTGTTTTGTTTGTTTTACTTCAGATTAATTAGTTTGCCTGTATAATAATTATTATCCGTTTCTACTCTGATAAAGTAAACACCCTTACTTAATTCATTATTATGTTTATCTGTTTTCTTGATGTTTATTAGATTATTTCCCTTTATCAGATCTTTTGTCATACTATTTACCTCTCTTCCCATTATATCATATATTCCTATTTTAACAACTGAATTATCAGGGATATTAACCTCTAATTGATAATTACCTGTTTGTATGCCTCTATTCACTACTGAGAATGGGGTTGTGTTTTCAGATTGTTTGAATGGTTTTAGCATTGCATTCGCAATTGTGCCTGTTCCTTCTGTTTCTACTTCATCATATTCATATAGTTTTATTTCAACTGTTCTATTGGGATTACCCTTTACTCTATCCAATGATACAATCAATTCATTATCAAGTATATTTTCAGTTGATACCGGTACTGTTATTTCATTATCCTTGCCATAAATGACTTCCTCTTCTTGTCCATCTATCAATAATACATAGGGTGTGTTTTTGTTATTGTTTGTTGTTGTTACAATAAGTTCATAATATCTGTTCTCATCAAATCCCTTGACTGTTGAACTGAGTCGCTCCACAGGTCTGTTGCTTGATGGTATATAATTATAAAGAGGAGAATCATATACATCTTCTATTGTATCTATTAATGCCATATCAAATAATGGCTGTA
>CBDUZN010000247.1:0-2546 GCA_965371715.1 uncultured bacterium
GAAAGCATTCTCTTCTACTATACTTATAAATCACTTTAATGTATTGTGCATTTTCCACACAACAATATCTTCGCCATTATCAATAAATATTGAAAACCATGTGTATGATTCATAACCGAGAATGAAATTCCCCCATTGCCTATCAACCCATCCTTGCCCTTTAATCTCACCTTTATATTGCGGCATATTTATATATCCTGATATTTCAAGTCGTGGAATGCAATAATAGTAACAAACTGAATCCCACAATAAAACAACGCCTGTATCAGCAACTAATATCGGATATCTGCTTCCTTCAAATAATAGTGAACAAGATGCTCCCGGCTCATCCATTTGATAAATAAATGAATATAAACCAGTTCTGGTTAATTCATCTGTAAATAATGAATCCTTAAAAATAATAATATCTTCATTCCTTTCCATATTTCCAATTTTATTAGATATATAGGTTGAATCATCTTTTATACTATGAAAATAGAATGTTCTTTCTTGTGCATTATCAATTATCATACTTGAAGCAAATGTATCTAATTCTAATGTATCTGTTAAAATCATATTTATATATAACCATTCTGTTAAATATTCCTTATGAAACCAGAAATCCTTTTCAAAATCAATGTATCCAGTATCAATTACTGGAGATTTTGCGCAAAACGAAAAAATAATCATAATTAATAAAACTGATAAATTAATAATTTTTCTGAACATTTATTTCTCCAATTTATTTTAATTATTATATAATAAGTATGTAGTAAGTCAATCATTATTGCATAACACTTATTATTATGATATTATTATAAGTTAAAGAAAGGAGAAATTATAAAATACTTTTTATTGGCATTTTTGATGCTTCTAATGACAGCCACACTAATATCTGAAAATCTTATCCCTAATCCTGATTTTGAATCATGGACAAATGATTATCATTGTATTTCATGGAGTGGGGATTCATCATCTGTTTTTTATATTTGTCGTGAATCCGATACTGTTTTCAGTGGTTCATATTCCATTAAAGCAAATATCTTCACTACTGCACAAGCAAGTTGTGATATTATATCTGATACATTTGCAGTTACACCAGGTGATACCTATGATTTTTATTATAAACTTTTTGATAATGATCCTGCTGCAAATTGTAGATATTATTTCTATTATTTTGATTCGGAAAAAATTTATTTGGGAAATTATTATGGTACATATACCTCTGACAATACAATATGGCAAATATTATCCGGAGAATATGTAATTCCTAATACTGCATATTATATATTTGCCGGGTTTAGATTTTATGATACCGGCTCATGGGATGGGGATGCATATCTTTATATTGATTCGGTATATTTTGGAAAAGAAGGTGGCTCTCCTGTAAATACACCACCACAATTTAGTTCACATCAAAGAATTCCTTTTAATCCTGCACCATCAGAAAATGCTCATACATCCATAATTATAACAGATAATTCTGCAATTATTGCTGATACAATGTTTTATAGATTAAATTCAGGAACATGGAATCCTATTATCAAAGATTCTTTATCATCAAATAGATATTATTATACAATATCAGGTCAAATATTAGGTACTGTGATAGATTACTATTTCAAGGCAATTGATGATTCTTCATTAGCGGATGTTTCTGATATATATAATTACACTGTCTCATCAGGAAGCGGAATAGGATTAAGAATATTATTTGATTTTACCAAAGAAGAAGATGCGGGAAATGCTGATTGGATAATTGATACTAATTATCCCAAACCATTACCAGATAATCCATTTGCTGAGGATGACTGGCTTGGAGCAATATCATACTGGGGATTTGAACTTGATACTTCCGGATATGTTTGTAGAACATTACCTCCCACCTATTCAATTACCTATGGCACTCTTGATAGTATGGATTTACAGAACTATGATGTATTTATATTACCGGAACCACAGAATCCTTTTTCTGCAAGTGAAAAATCAGCAATATTTGATTTTGTTAGAAATGGAGGTGGATTATTTATGGTGGCCGATCATAATGCTTCCGATAGGAATTCAAGCGGCTGGGATTCACCAAGGGTTTTCAATGATCTGGGTTCAAAGGATAGCTTTGGAATGCATTTTGATACTACAGGTGAACTTAATAATAATATTAGTGTTGCCTGCACATTATTTACAGGGCTTGATTCTATATATAATGGTAAATATGGTAATACTCAGGGCAGTGATTTTACTTTTCATGCAGGGACAACAATGCCAACATCATCAAAGGCAATTGAGATTGCCCTACACCCTTTTAATTCATCTTATAGTATGCTATCAGTAGCATATTATGGCAGTGGAAAGGTTGTAGGAATGGGAGACAGTTCCCCTGCAGATGACAGTACTGGTCAGGCAGGAAATACCCTTTATATGGGATGGTTAGATGGAATAAATAGAATTATTGTAATGAATACAACATGGTGGCTTTCAATTAACACTACTACAAGTATAATTAATAGTATTTTTACAAACTCTGAAATTATTAATAATAATATATATATTCATGTAAATATAACAAA
>CBDUZN010000248.1:0-2525 GCA_965371715.1 uncultured bacterium
ATCGACACTTAGAATATTGAAAAGTAAAAACGCCATAATTCCGTGCTCCGTCCCCAATATATTTCATATTGCATTTTTATAATTATTTATTGAGAATAGTATATTATAAATCTATTGACAAGTTATTGCATTGAATTTATAATTAAAATCAATTATTTGGAGGAAAAATGAAAAAAATAATTCTAATATTAACAATTGTCGGAATAATGATTTTGATAATGATGAATAGCTGTTCATTACTAATAGATGGATATACAAGAAATGTTGGATATAACAGTATATGTTGGGAGGATAATGATCATATATTGGTATATGCCAATATAGAAGCATATGACGATTATACAACAATAGGAGGTGGAGCGAGGAATTATATATGGGTAGGCGGAGAGATATGGAGAATAGATGTTAATACTGGGGAGAAAGAATTATTGATGAGAAAGAAAGAAAGTGAGTATTCTCAACAAATAGAAGCGATAAATATTATAAAAACTAATGATAATTATTTTATTAGCGGGACATTTAATACCTACCAATTAAGAGAAGATTTTAATGGTTGGGATAGTATAGGTAATTACGCATATCCAATATTTTCAGATGATGGGAATACTGCGATTGTAGCATATATACCAGATAATTATGAAGATGTATATCAAATATGGAAATACAATCTAATAAATAATACATATGAGAATATATATATTCCTAATGAACCAATTAAATCACTTGATTACGACTATAATCAAAATCTATTACTTATCAATAATATAAAATTAGTAGATTTAAATACAGGAGAGGAGACAATATTAATAGAGGATGGAGAAACAATTAATGGTTATTCAGTAGATATTTATTCAGACAGATATGGTCAACTAACAGATGATTATATTTTAATAGATTTTGACACATATAATTCTCATGAATACAGCAAGGTATTCATTAATATTGACAGTTTAACAGATAAAAGATTAGTATATGGATTAAGAGGAAAGCAGAGTCCAAATGGAGATAAATATGCATACGAAAGAGTAAATAGTAATCGAATCGAGATATATAATAATGTGGGTTATTTAATAAGAGAAATACTATTTGATAATGATAAAATATAGAATGGAGGAAAATTGAAGAACAGAAAGCGAACAATAATTATATAGATTGTTTTAATAATGCTTATAATAATCCAATCATCATGTTCATTGTTCGGGTTTTATAAGACAAGACGATATATTGGATACAACAGTATCTGTTGGGAAGATAATGAGCATATAATAATTTACAGTAGTATAGAACAATATCATGATGTAATGGATATGGGAGGAGGAGACATAGTGCGTGATTGGGTAGGTGGAGAATTATGGCGTATAAATGCGAATACCGGGGAGAAAGAATTATTATTTCGAGAGAAAGAATTGGAGTATTGGGCACGAGATCCTAAAGAAATAAGGATAGATGTAGTGAATAGTCATATATATATAAGTGGGTCACGCAATACATACAAAGTCAAAGAGGATTATAGTGAATGGGAAATAGAGATAGATTCGGTAATTTGTCCTGTAGTATCGGAAGATGAGAGATACATAGTAGGAACTAGAGTAGGAGGAGATGTAGTAAAATATGATATAATAAATAGAACAGTAGAAGTGATATGTGAAGAACCGGGAGGAACCGTTAGTGACTATGATTATTCCCGCAATTATTTGTTGGTGAATAACAATAAGTTTATAGATTTGAATACAGGAGAGGATAAAGAGATTGAGCCGAGAGATACAATAGAAGAGCATTGTATTATTTCATATTCATTAACCGTAGGCAAAATTGAAGAAGAATATATAACGATGGATGCAGTTGTATGGGATTTAAACAAAGACTATGAAGATGTAATAGGGAAAATAAGAGTAAAAATAAATAATTTTGAACAAAAAGAATTTTATAAAAACATTCAAGGTATTTTAAATCCGGACGGTACCAAGTATGCTACATTGGGTCTTTTTACAGATACATTGGGTGATACAATATCAACATGGAGTTTGCCAAGTGATGAGTTATGAAAAAATTGTTTATTATTAATATTGATTGTTATGATTAATAAATCAAATAATAACAGGGAGGGTTTAGAACAACATATCCTTCGAATTACTCAGGATATGCCAGTACAAACATAATAATGATAAAAAGGAGCAAATAATGAAAAGGATGATTGGAATAATTGTATTAACAATGATAATGTTATTCATTAGTATCAATATTTTAGGTTCAAATGTGACAGTTGAGGAATTTAAGAATAAATTATCAACAATAAAGAGAAGTAAGATAGAAACAATGGAATGTGAAATAGAGATTGAATTAGAAGGCAATATAATAGGAAATACAAAGATGTATATGAAAGGAAATAAAATGAGGATGGAGATAAAAGGGAATGTAGAAGCGGGAATGGGTGATATTATTATAATACAGGATAGTACTGGTTCATATACAAAAATCAATAATGAATGGCAGAAAGGTGGATAAGAAAAAAATATAATGTATCA
>CBDUZN010000249.1:0-2518 GCA_965371715.1 uncultured bacterium
TACCATTTGCATGTATTTCATTAATTCTTACCATTTCCAGACAATTTAAATCCTTAATATTAGCAAGGTAATCTTCATCAGATTCAAATTCATATGTGATATTTGAAAATTCAATATCCCCTGAAAAATATACTTTAACTGTATCATTATTGCATTGTAAATTCATACTTAATTTGCCATTAACATTTGCAATAAACGGGATATCAGGAATGAAAATATAATCATATCCATATTCGGGATTTAGTATATACATTATATTAGTAAAAGCACCGGTGAATAATCCTTTATCATTAAAAGTATTTGCATATTCATTGGGCATTAGTGTATTATAAATATTATATGAAATAGCATTGTAATAAATCCCTCTATTTCCATAAGAAGAAAATCTTTTTGATGATTCAAGATCATTAATCTCTCTATTTTCTAATATATAATCCTTGTAAAACTCATATTCAATTGGTACAAAAGTTATAATGCGCTTATTCTCTAAGCAATCGTATTTAGCATTCATTGCTTCGTTTACAGATATCCAATTTAATGTAGCACTATTAAATATCCATAACTCAATGAAAATTATTATTGGAAGCATAATCAAGATTCTACTGTTTTTCATAGAAATGAAAAGAAATGCAAAAATAATAAAGGAAGTTAAAAGTGTTATTAAAACAGGTATTGTCTGAAAACCTCTGATTAGCAAAATTATTGATACTGATAACATAAATGATATGAAAATAATAAGTGCATTTTTTCTGATTTTCCCATCCCATTGTTTAATAAGGTAAAAAACGATAAATAAAACAGCAAACTGGAAATATCTTATTACAGAATTAAATAATCCAAAACTTACAAATTTTGCAAATGACATTAATATAAGGAGTGTGATTAAAACAAGTAATCTTTTATCTATGTTCTCTGATTTTTTAATTAATCCAGTAATATGATTTATTACAAGAAATACTATAAAGAGTGAAGCATATAGCATTGATTCATTTATATCAAATGGCCCATTATATGATAATGGTACAATACCATTAAAATTAAAATGAATAAATGGGAATGCAAAATACAATAATGATTTAAATCCCATAGTAATAACTGCTGTATCAGATCGTCCACCACTCATTAGAATATACATAAACAAAGGAAGTATAATTATCGCACTTAGTGAAATAGTAAATAATACCAATTGTAATGATTTCTTTATGCTTATTCTACCAATTCCAAAAATAATGGATGAAATTATTAATAAAAAAAATACTTGTGGATGACCTCCTGATAATACAGTAAAGGCAAATAGTGCTGATAAAACAATACTCTTTTTCCTACTGTTCTTTTGTAATAAATTGTTAAAGAAAATGAAATAAAAAGGCATAAATGTGATAGAATTTAGTATGGAAAGGTGGCCTATTCGTGAAATTACAGCTCCGCTAAACATCACAATAACAGCAAGTATATATGCTTTCAGTTCATTTCCTGTTATTCTCTTCATTAATAAAAAACATCCTATACCCAAAATAATAATATTAATCATTAACATAAACTGAATAATAAGAAAAATGTTTAAAGGTAATAATAAAAGAATGTTTAGAGGATAGTAAAACCCTGATTGTATATCTTGATAGATGGGAAACCCTGCCCCTATACCTTCACTATATGCCGGAAAATTCATTTTCTGTATTGATTGCATTTGAAAATACTTAACAGGAATATATTCATCATATAAGTCCCCTTCATAAATAACATGCCCTGTAAATAATGGTAGAAAAAATATTACCGTTATTATTGAAAGAAATAATATTGCTCGTTTATTATTACTCATATTTGATATCATATATTGCGATCTGTTTATAACCCGACTCTACACTTGATGAGAATCTCATAAAGTTTGAATCATTTTCTATTCTATAATTATTTTCTTTAATCTCAACAGGATATGTAATATTATTTATAATCATTTCTCCGTCATCGCAATACTCAGAAGAAGTTCTAAATTTTATCTTATTGTAATTTGTTGAATTTATACTGAATTCCGCTTCATTAGCCATTCTTATACCCAAATAATTTTCAAATGGACCTCTTGAAATTACACTAAGTTCAATATATTTGTCTTTTGAGTAATTCATTAGTTTATTTTCCAATATTACTTCAGGAATCAAAGCCTTTTCTTCCTTTATTTTACCGGGCAATAAAACTGTAAGTAAAACAAATATAATAAGTATTACATATGGTACTATAAATGATTTTTTATGATAAAATAAGTTTCTAATTTCTATATTTTTCTTAGAATTTATCAATTTTAATATGATAATTATTGAAACAATAAGTTGAATAATTGATAAAATAATTGTTACAGAAATATGCGGAGTTGGAACACTAAATATTTTCATTGTTATCATTGAATTATAAAGAAATAGATTTAATATGGTAATTATTGTCAGTATAGTTGCTTCAAAAATGATTTTTCTGTTAAATAGTAGAAATATAATAACAAAAAATAATAAATAAATTATATGCTGAT
>CBDUZN010000250.1:0-2508 GCA_965371715.1 uncultured bacterium
CGACAATTATAATGAACTTATTAAGCAGGTAATTACAGACAAAAATGTGAAAAGCAAGGAATGGATTATAAGACAGTATGATTATGAAGTAATGGCTCAGACAATGATTAAACCGCTTGGTGGAATTGATCAGGATAATGTAAATGATGCTGCTGTATTATTACCTCTTGATTCTGATAAATGTATTGTACTTGGTAATGGAATAAATCCCCATTATGGCAGAATAAATCCAGGGAAAATGACATTAAGTGTTATTGATGAAGCAATGAGAAATATCCTTTCTCAGGGTGCAGATATTGAGCATACGGCTATACTTGATAATTATTCATGGGGAGATGTTAATAATAATGAAAGAACATTAGGAGCTTTAGTGGAATCAGCAATTAATTGCAGGGATTATGCAATAAAACTTAATGTTCCATTTATTTCTGGCAAGGATTCACTTAATAATTATTATGAAATGCAGGATAAAAGGATTGAAATACCACATACACTACTAATATCAGCAATGTCAGTAACTGAAAGAAGCAATATTCATCCATCATTTTTTACAGGGAATGATTCTTCAATTTATCTGTATGGCAAGGAAACACAAAATGAATTGGCTGGCAGTGTATTATTTAGGCAATTAGATATGGAAAATGATGGAATAATGCCGGATATTGATATTGATGAATCATCACATATTCTTAAACAATTAAGTAAAATGAATAGTATGAATATTATTCTTTCATGCCATGACATTTCAGATGGTGGTATGATAATATCATTGCTTGAAATGTGTTTTGGGAATAAGAGGGGAGCTGATATTAATATTAATACCAAATTGAAATTATGGCAATTCCTGTTTAGTGAAACACAAACACGATTTATAATTGAAATTGATAATAAGAATGAAGATATTTTTAAGAAAATTGCCGGCAAATATGCATGTAAATTGGGAACAGTTAAAGAAAAACCGGTAATTAGCATAAATGATAAAATAAATATTGATGTAAATGAAATGAAAAAATTGTGGAAGGACTGATCTATGAATAAATTTAAATCTCTTGTATTAAAAGCACATGGCACAAATTGTGAAATTGAGACAAATCATGTATTAAAGAGAAGCGGCTTTGAGTCAAGTATTCTTCATATTAATGATATATTAAAGGATAAATCAATTATTGATGAATTTTCCTTTATTATTATTCCGGGAGGATTTTCTTACGGTGATTATACCGGAAGCGGAAGAATAGTTGCTTCAATCATAAGAAATCAGCTTATAGATGAGATTAGTAAATTTATTGATAATGGAAAACTGATATTAGGTATATGTAATGGTTTTCAAATATTGATTAAGTCAGGGATATTGCCCAATTTAGATGAAGATAACAAACAGGATGTTTCTCTGATTTTCAATAATAGTCATCAATATGAAGATAGGTGGATACGATTAAAAACATATCCAAATTCTGTGTTTACACATGGAATAAATGAAATTATGGAATTACCTATTGCACATGCTGAAGGTAAATTTGTATATAGACATGAAGATAGAAATAAGATTAAAAATATTATTACAATGCAATATGTAGATGAACATGGTGAAGATGATGAAAATTATCCGATAAACCCTAATGGTTCAATGGATAATATTGCTGCAATTTCTGATAAAAGCGGAAGAGTAATGGGAATGATGCCGCATCCCGAGAGGTTTTATAGAAAGGAACTGTACTATAAGGAAAATTATAATGGTATTACAGGTGATGTATTATTTGATAATGCATATAAATATATCAAGGAGGAATTATGATAAATAAAGGAATGTTCAGAATGTATGATATAAGAGGAATTGCAGAAAAGGATTTAACAGATGAAAATGTTGTTCTTGTAAATAAAGCATTTGCAACATATATAAAGCGGAGAGGCGGGAAAAAGGTTGTAGCCGGAATGGATGTGCGATTATCCAGCCCACGCATAAAAAGTGCTTTTATAAAGGGTGTTCTTGAAACAGGAATAAATGTTATTGATGTTGGAGAATGTACAAGTCCAATGCTTTATTATGCTCAGCATCATTTGTCCGCAGATGGCGGTATTATGGTAACGGGTTCACATAATCCTATTGATTATAATGGATTAAAAATGGTTGATCCTGATGTTACAATACTTGGTGATGTTATTCAGGATTTCTACAAAATGATTATTGAAAATGATTTTGATACTGGTAAAGGTAATATTGAAAATATTTCAATTGAAGATGATTATATCAAAATGTGTCTGGAAAGGATAACAATTAAAAAGAAATTAAAGATTGCAGTTGATCCTGGTAATGGTACTGCCGGACCTCTTGTTGAGAAATTATTTAACAAATTAGGAATTGAGGCATTAATAATTAATAAGGAAAAGGATGGCAATTTTCCTAATCATCTTCCTGATCCTACTGTTCTTGAATATATTGAAGAATTAAGAAACATTGTGAAAACCGGAGATTATGATATGGGTATTGGTTATGATGGAGATGCAGAC
>CBDUZN010000251.1:0-2492 GCA_965371715.1 uncultured bacterium
GTTGTTTTGGGACCCGACATGTCGCAGATAGTGGAAATTTATTTAGAAGCAATGTATAATAGAGCAGAAGTAAATAATCTTATAGGCGAAACTGATAAAGCAATAAATGATATAAAACATGCTCTTAGAATATCAAAAAAGATGAAAGATGAAAAATTAATTGCACAAGATTTAGAACTCCTTAGTGAAATATATAAATCAACAAGCAAATATGAACCAATGAAAAAATGTGCAGAGAAGGCATTAAAACTATTTAAGAAAAACAATAATAAAGCAGGAGAAGTATTAGCTATTACACATATAGGGGATTATTATTTATTTATTGGTAATACCAATAAAGCATTGGATTATTATAAAAAAGCAATAGCGATATGTAAAAAATCAAAAGATATGGAAAACGCTGCAAATAATGCAATTAGTATGGGCATTGTTTATTCAAATTATCTTGATGATTTTAAGAAAGCACTCAAATATTATCAGACAGCACTGAAAATTGCCCAATTAACAAATGACAGACAAGTTGAAGGATCATCATTAAATAATATTGGAAATGTTTATTATCATATGTCTGATCTTGATAAGGCATTAGAATATAATAATAAATCCATTGAAATAGTTGAAAGCATTGGAGACAAAATGGGTATTGCAACAATACTCAATAATATGGCTGTAATGAATTATGTTCAGGGTCAATTTAAGAAATCAGTAGAATTATTTTTAAAATCTATAAAAATCAGAGAACAAATAGGAGATATAAGGGGAGTGGGTATTTGTATGCACAATTTGGGTTTTGTTTATGAGGATATGAACAATAAAAAGAAAGCAATTAAATACTATTTAAAAGCATTAGAAATCAGAAGAAGTATTAATGATAAATTTGGTGAAGCGGAAACATTGAATAGTATTGGAAACCATTACATGAATATTAAGAAGTATGAAAAGGCATTGGAATTTTGTAATCTATCATTAAATATAAGAAAGAAAAATAATGATTTAGTTGGTATAGCAAAATGTAACAAAAATATTGGGAAAATCTATTTAGGAATGAAAAAATATAAAAAATCACTTACATTTTTTAATGATTTCTATTTATATGCCAAAAAAAATAAAGATGATAAATCAATAAATGAAATGTATGGTATTTTGGGATTAGTTCATTTTAAAATAGGGAATACTAAGGATAGTATAAGGCATTATAAAAAGTATATTAATATAAATAGTAAAAGCATCAAAGCAGAAGAATATGTTCAAGCAATTATGAATATGTATGAAATGTTTATTACTCTTAATAAAAGAAAGCAAGCATTGAATATTCTTATAATTGGAAAAAAATATTTGATAGCAGAGAAGAGAAAGGATTTATTAAAAAAACTAAAAAAATATTTCTATAATTACTATGCTAAGAAATATATTATTAAAAGAAAGTAATCAAATGAAAACAATTGAAATCTAGCCTGCCCTGAGTATTGTAGGGGCAGACCTGTGTGTCTGCCTTCCCCCCTGGGTCTGCCATTCCTGCGAAAGCAGGAATCCATCTTCCCCTGCCCTGAGTAGGGGCAATATCGCGATGTGCCTTCTTATCTTTGTGACCAGCGTACCTTGAAATTATATTCTCATATCATTATGTTTGTAGGTTTATTCCGAATAATCTGAGGAATAAATTACGCATTAGTAATCCGAAGAATATGTTGTTCGCAACCCTCCCACCAAGTCCCTCCTAACCCATTAAATCCCTATCACTTACAAGAAATTCCAAATTTCCAACCTCCGACCCCTGTTTTATCCTGAGCATCGCCGAAGGATATTCATTTCAATTATGTGTTTGTACGGGCATATTCTGAGTAATCCGAAGAATATGTTGTTCGAAACCCTCCCAAACAATCAAATACTTAACACTTACAAAATTAATTGCATATTTGCATCCTCCGTCCCCTCTGGATTTAGCCTGCCCTGAGCGTAGCCGAATTTCCAATTTTTCTATCCTCCTGAGGCGGACTAAGAACCTTTTTCTACCACCGTCCCCTGAAATTTGATTCTCTGTATCTAAAATGTTATAAAATCAACAAATATGTTGACAAAATATAAAAATATGTTATATTATAATGAGGTTGTGATGATAAATAAAAAGAGGAGTGGTGGTGAAGGATATTAATAAAAAGATTAAAACCGAGCGTGAATTAGCAGGATTAACGCAGCAGGAGCTTGCAAAAATGGCAGGATATAAAAATTATCAAACATTGCTTAAAATTGAAAAGGGTAAAAGAGATATTAAGGTCTCTGATTTAGCGAAAATCGCAAAAGCATTGAATCTCAATACTGATTATTTTATCAATGATGAAGAAACTCATAATGCAGCGGTTCTTTGGCGAGAAAGAAATGATAAAGGTAAATGCAGAATATTTGAGAATAAATTGAATGGTTATCTGAAAAATTATTGCCATTTGAAACAATTTTTAAAAGAAGAATATGAAAAATATTTAAATTAATTATTA
>CBDUZN010000252.1:0-2477 GCA_965371715.1 uncultured bacterium
TACGAATTAGTAATCCGAGGAATATGTTACGAATTAGTAATCCGAGGAATATGTTGGGCTTGACCTGTCCATCTTCCGTTTACTTGTGTGAGGTAACATGCTCAAGGAGCATGTAGGAAATAAAAGTGATTTAAACCAATCATTTCTCTGCTAATATTTTCTTTATCTTATCAAGATATTGCTTTGGTGATTTGTAAACAGGTGATGAGAATGGATATTTCACCTTTGACCAATTTTTGTATGTATTGGATATTATTTTTGCTAATACTTTATCATTATTATGTGAGAATGATTTTATTCCTTCATATCCGCTTAATACCTCTTCCGATGCAACAATATTACTTGTAATAATATATTTACCGCATACTCCCGCTTCACTCATTACCCTGCCCCAAGTTTCAGCCCATAATGATGGGAAAATTAAAACATCAAATTCTGAAAATATCCCATTCTTCATTTCATTATCAAATGTTCCCCTGTAAATAAACCTTTTATCATTCACCTTATTTTTAATATTTCCATACATATTGATTCTTATTTTTTTATTTGATAAATGATTAACTGCATCATATAACAATTCCAATCCCTTATGATAACCATCATGTCCAATATAAGCAAATATCGGGTATTCCTTTTTTATTGATTTACACTTTATCTCATTTTGAAAATGCGAGATGATTTTTGTATTAATGGATTTATCAAAAAATCTCATTAATATTTGCTCTGATTTTTTTGTTGGAAAAACAATTAAATCAAATATATTCATAATTTCTCTTATTCCTACTAATCTATTTTTATAATATTTAATTGTCTTATTAAATGGTTTCATTATTGAAATCAATAGATTCTGTGTGTTTCTCTGGAAATTACTTAAAATAGGAAATTTATCAACATAACAATATATACAATTATTGGCATAAGGTCCGCTGCAGAGACTGTCATTATTATTTATTAAAGTATATCGTTCACAACAGGCATAATAGTCATGCACAATAAAAACAATTTTCTTATTGTTTTCTTTCAGTAAAAGTAATGTCTCAATGCTAATTCCCCTGATATCATGGATTATGATTATATCAAAACCCAATATGGATTCTTTAATAAGTTTATTAAAATCACCAATTATAGTATTTTCTTCAATAATATCAGATTGATATGCATATACAATTGAATCATTATCATTAAGTTCACATACAAATTGTTGTTTTCCACCCAATGATAAAGAGTAATCATATATATAATGTGCAATTTTCATCCTAATACTCCTTCAAGATTTTCAATGCCCTTTTTATGATTATCATAATTAAATCTCTCAGCTGCCTTTTTTGCATAAAGTCCCATATTTATTCGCTTTTCCTTCTTTAAGTATAGATGCTTTATATATTCTGCTGCCTCAACATAATCACCAAAAGGCACAAGGAATCCGTTTTTCCTATGTTCAATAATATACATTGAGCCAGAACAAAAAGCATTTATTGATGGAATACCTGATGCATGTGCTTCAAGAGTAGCAATACCAAATGATTCGGCTAATGATAATTGCACATAAAGATCACCATCTTGAAAGAGTTTTTCTTTTCTTTTATCGTCAATTTCTCCTAAATAATCAATACCCTTAACTGAATGAATTGCTTTTAAACATTCTTTTTCGGCTTTTCCTGCTATTATCAATCTTATATCAATCTGCTTTTTTAGTAATTCAAATGCTTTTATTAATGTATATGTTCCTTTCTCAAAATTATTAAACCCTAAAGAAATAATTGTGAATGGCTTGCTTTTATCATTTTTTCTAACAATATTTGATTTTTCAATATATGGATTTAATCTTATAATTTCTCCATTATATCCATTATCCCTCAGAAATTCCTCTTCATAATGGGAATTTGAAATAATTATATTCGCCTGTTTATAGAGAGATATACAATTATCGGAAAAATACTCATATCTATATCTATTATCACCCGGAATACCAAAATGAATAAGTGGCATAAGAATACTCTTCTTCGCATATCGTTTTGCATACTTTAATGCAGGATAAATTACAGAAGTAAATGGCATTGTTCCTGTCAATATATAATCATAATTCTTAATATTCTTTCTAATTGCATTTATTAGTGAAAATGAAATTGTTTTCTTATAACCAGTCATATATGAAAATCCGCGTTTATCAAGGTAATTATATAACTTAAAATCACCAGTGAATCGCTTAACAGTAAATCTACTAATTCCAATATTATCCATTAATTCACTGTTTTTCAATAAATTTTTTGGACAATGATATTCACTATTATTTACTACATTAAGTGTAAAGACATCAACACTATGTCCCTTCTTAATAAGCGACTTTGCCGTTTGATAGAAATGAATCTCAGCCCCACTTTTTACAGGCATAAATCTATTAACAATGAACAGAAATTTAAATTTTTTCATTCAAGCACTCTACTGAAATAATTTTTATTTTGTTATTTGTTTCCATT
>CBDUZN010000253.1:0-2454 GCA_965371715.1 uncultured bacterium
GTTGGAGTAGATAATATAAATGAATCCGATACACTTGTTACATTTGATATTTTTGTAACAATTGAATCCGAATTACAGTATCCTCTTGAAAATGATACCATTCCACCATTGGCACTTTATAATATCATTTGGGAATCATCCGCTGCCGGTGGAATTAAATCCGATTCATTGTTTTATAATTCCGGACTTGATGCTGTATGGCATTTGATTGATGTAATAAGTGATTCTAATACCTGCTTATGGACTGTTCCTGATATTTCTTCTGATAGTGTGAGCATTAAAATTGTTTCTCTTAATCAAAGTGATATGGATAATACATATACCAGTTACTACTTTGCAATTAATAGTGGTTCTGGAATTCCAAATAAAAAGCATACTAATCTTACTTTTAATATGAAATCCATTTACCTATCATCATATAATTTGATGAAGGACATCAAAGATAATACCGTTACTCTTTATGATATTACTGGTAGAGAGATCAAGGAAAATCCTTCAGTGGGTAAATATTGGATCAAAGATAATCAGAATAAATTTATTAAAAGTATAATTCTTTTAAGATAATTGTATATTGTAGGGGCGGGTTCATAACCCGCCCTAATATTCATGTCTTTTTCTTCTTCTGCTTTGATGCAGGAAATAATACATTATTAAGGATCAATCGATAGCCCGGTGAATGTTTAAAAAACGAAAGATCGGTAGGCGGATCATTAACATAATGAACATAATCCTCAGGATCATGCCCTGCTAAAAATGTAAAAAATCCATCTCCATAATTTCCATGTATATATTTTGCATATTTATCATTAACTGAATTTGCCAATATTATTACATCATTTCTAATTTTTTCTTTATTATAGGATGTTGTTCTTCCAAGAAACTCACTAACAAATTGTTCATGATTCTGCGTTAGCATTGCTTCAACAACATCAATTCTTGGTGCAAAGTGATTGAGTTCAAATTTAAGCCCCTGCCATAATTGTTTACTGGGTGGTTCATAATTTATATTAGCAAGATTCATTGATCTTGTTTGATTCAAATTGAAATCCTTAAATGCAAATGTATTAGTATAGTCCAATGTAATTTCATCAAAGCCGTCTCCATCAAGAATTATTGGAATATTATCATCCTTTCCAAGTGCCAAGGCAATATCAATTGAATTTGTTGCAGAACACATTGCGAAAAGAAATCCACCTCTCTTAATATAATCACTTACTTCAATTGCTACATCTCTCTTCATTAACCAATATTTCTTATATCCCATTTCTTTTGATAATATTACATTATCTGTGTATAATTCCTGAAACCATTTTTGATTATATGAATTTAGATAAAATCTATCAAATTGTCCTGTAAAATCCTCATGATGCAGATGCAGCCATTCATACTTATTAAGCATACCATTTAGAATTTCCTTATCATAAACAACATCATATTTTATATCGGCATAATCCAAAGCCAATGTTACTGCATCATCCCATGGCTCTTTATCCTTTGGAGAATAAACAGCAATTTTGGGTGCCTTTTCAAGAAGAACATCCTTCAAATAATTATTCTCAACTTCTGTTAGTATTGAGAATTTTCCACTTTCATCAAGCATATATGATAAAACACCCCATTTACAGGCATCTTTATATGCATTCTCATATTCTTCAATAATAAAAGATCCGCCCCTGTAATCAAGAAGCCAATGCACATTATTCCCTCTTTCCAATGATTTATAAACAATACCATATGCTCTAAGATGATCTGATTGCTCATAATCCATTGGAATAAGAAGATATGAATTAAATACTAATAATGGTATTAATAATAGTAATAGTATAAATGCTTTTTTCATTTGATCATTCCCTCCATTAAAGGTATAAGAGGATAATCGGGAAAGGTCTCTTTAAATTCCATGTATTGTTCCTTATTAAACTTATTATTAATATAGTCCGTTAATAGAATATAGGCATAGGTATTATCCCTTTCTTTTAATTTATCAATCATTTCACTATTTAGTTTATTATCCTTTAATGCCATTTCATAGGCAAGCGGAGAACTTTTTCCTATCATCATTAATATGGGTTTCATATTTTCATAATCATTAAGCACATAGTATCTGTAAATTGTTCCATCATCAATATATTCAGTTAATATCAGTAATTTCACATAATACATTTTTGCTGAAAAAGAATATTTTGATACAAGTAATCGTGAAACCTGTTTTTTAAAAATGTCTATTTTGGAATTAAAAAGAGAGTGAAGTATATCGGTATACATTAATGCATCTGATAATATGTTTATATGTTCTCTGAATGATTCATAACCATTATAATTCCCAGTGTATAACATTGATGCCATTTTAAGAATTTTTACATTTTTTTCATCATTTTCATTATAGGAATAGTCCATAATATTATTATGCTTTATTGCCTGTTTCATTTCTCTATAAATATCCGTTAAATCGCC
>CBDUZN010000254.1:0-2421 GCA_965371715.1 uncultured bacterium
TGGATGAACGAATATATCCTATTCTTATAAATCATCATGAGAAAAACGGAAATAAAGCATTAATTAATTTTATTTTAAAACAAAAAGAAGGTAATCTTGATTATTATAAATATGCAAAGATATTTAAATTCAAGGGAATTTTAGAAAGTATTGCAAAAAAAACACATGCATTTAGTGATTTACATTTTTACTCAAATGGAATAATGTATGCAATAAGTGGCAAAAGAATGTTTTTGGACGAAATCATTAAATATAATGATGAAAGTATTAAACTGCTTATGAGCAAAGATATTTACAGCAGCAATAATAAGGAAATGCTTCTTATGGAAATGGTTAATAGAAAGAGGGGAATTCTTTTTATAGATGAAATTGTTCAACTGGCTGTGATTGATATTAATAAGGATTATGAAAAAGTATTTAGTGGTGATTTAGCGGATATTTATATAGAAATGAAAGAAGCAATAAAACATAATAGTATTATGGATTATTCCTATAATGAAAATGATGGAAAAAATATGGAAATTCTAAAAATGGCATCAATGTTATATACTGGAAATTATAATGGGTATGAATTATTTAGAAACCATATTAAAGTATTATCAGATGCATTAATGCATACAGATATACTTTTTTCTCTTTTTAATTCAGATATAGATATTTTTAAAAAGCAGGTATCACGATTATTGGTTTCAAAGTTTCCTTTTTCAGAAAAAATGTATTATGTGAAATTATTGATATTAACTGGATATATTGATGATGGAACAGTTTACAGATATTATGTGCTTAATAATTATGAAAACCTAAAACCAATATTGATGATAGCAGGAAAAGATTCTCCGCTTGCCTATGAAATAGCATTAAAAGATAATAAAATAAATGATGAAATGATTGATAAGCTAAAAGAAAAGGATAATACTTATGCTTTTATTTTATTAACAGATTATATTAATAATAAATTTGATAAGGAACAATATGTGGATTTCAAAAACACTTTTCCTGATTATCCTATTATACCTTTAATGGAGGGAATGATTAAATGAAAAAAATATTTATAATATTACTATTATTAATGCCGGCAATAATATTTAGCGCATATCTTTTCATCCCAATGGATTATGAACAATCGGATCATCTTAGGGCTTATGGTATTGTATATAAGGCATTGGAAAGAGGGAATAATGTGCATTGGCTTCTTGATTACAGGGGTGGGTCCTTTATTGTTGAGGAATATGAAGAAGCATATAAAGATGCTGACAAATGGGGTGTTTTATCATATATGCTTGATGAAAGCGGCAAAGCATCTATATTAGTAGAAATTGAGAATAATTACTTCAAGGATGTTCTTCTTGAAAAGGCGCCGAAAATTGCTGTTTATTCTCCTAAGAATAAAGAACCATGGGATGATGCAGTAACATTGGCTTTGGATTATGCTGATATAAAATATGATGTTGTTTATGATAAAGAGATTTTAAATGGTATGCTTAATAAATATGAATGGCTGCATCTTCATCATGAGGATTTTACAGGTCAATTTGATAGATTTTATTTAAACTCATATAATGAAAAATGGTTTCAGGAATTATATACTGATAATGTAATATTATCAAAAGAAATAGGATATAAGAAATATTGGTTAATGAAGAGAGATGTAGCAATTGAAGTTAGTGATTATATTAAGAGAGGAGGATTTCTTTTCTCAATGTGTTCTGCAACAAATTCAATTGATATTGCTTTAGCACTTGGAAAGGATGATAATATTCCGGCAATTCTTGATGGAGATGGTTTTGGGGAAATCACATTGGATTATACTAATACATTTGCATTTAAGGATTTCCATTTGAATCAAACACAATCAATGAATCTTGCTGATATAAATTATGAACCGCCAACAAGACAATTATGGCAAGGGCTTAAATTTGAAATCAATCATTTTGCACCAAGGATTGATGTTGTTGAATCAATGTTGACACAAAATCATGAACAATTTGTAAGTGAATTTCTCGGAAGAACAACATCCTATAATAAGCAAAAAATTAGAAATGATGTAATAATATTGGCAAATTCAGTAAATGATAAATATGCAAAATATATACATGTAAATTATGGAGATGGATTTTTTACATTTTTGGCAGGACATGATCCGGAGGATTATGTTCATTATGTTAATGATCCGCCTACCGACCTTTCGTTTTTTAAACATTCACCCGGGTATCGCTTGATTCTCAATAATGTACTATTTCCCGCATCAAAACAAAAGAAGAAAAAGACATAAATATTTGGATTTGTGTGAGGTAACATGCTCCTTGAGCATGTTACCTCACACAACTAAATGGAGGATGGACAGGTCAAGCCCCAACATATTCTTCAGATTACTCAGAATATGCCCTACAAACAAATGATCTTGTCCTCCTCCGCGATTGT
>CBDUZN010000255.1:0-2419 GCA_965371715.1 uncultured bacterium
AGTTTTTTATCAATTTCTAATGGTTTTTCACTATAAAAAGCAATGTTATTTAATAATTCAAATTCTTCTTTGGTATATGATCTTGGTCCCATTGAAATCACATTTTTAGAGCCAACCAAATTCATAATGCGATTTGTGACACATGCATGAGAATATATTGATGCTTCATATTCATTTCTCAAATCCGCATGAGCATCAAATACAATAAATACAATTTCGCCAATATGCTGATAATATGCTGAAAAAAGCGGGAAAGTAATAGAATGATCTCCCCCAATTGAAATAATTTTCTTATTATTTTCTACATATGGCAGAGTATGTGATAATATTTGCTTATGTGCATCTTCTACATTATCGGACAATAATAGGATATTACCAATATCAGCATAACTTTTTGAATGAATATCCTTTTTTATATATGGAGAAAATGTTTCCAAATTATCTGAAAAATATCTTAACTCATCAGGTCCTTTACTTGCCCCTTTTCGAAATGAACAAGTATCATCAAAAGGAATGCCCTGAATAATTATTTCAGCATTATCAAAATCATCTGATGATTTAAGAAATTTATAAATCATATAATTTCTTTACAAATTGAGGTAATGCAAAAGCGGATTTATGTATTTCCGGATTATAATATTTAAGATCACTCTTAAATGAATCTATTGATGTAGATGTTGATTCATTAACTCTATTTTCCATATCATTACCGGCAATCATAAATTGCCACATACCTGAAGGATATGTAGGAATAAATGCAAAATACGGCATTACAGTATCAAATACACCTTTCAAATTACTATAAATTTTTTTACAAGCATTTGGATGGAAATATGGACTTTCTGCCTGAGTAACAATTACTCCGTTCTTTGTTAATCTATTAGCACATTTGGAATAAAATTCTGTATCGAATAAACCCTCAGCAGGTCCAATAGGATCAGTAGAATCAATAATAATTATATCAAATGATTCGTTTGTATTATTTAGATATTCAATTCCATCATCTATAATTATTTCAGCATTATTATTAATTTCATTAAAAAGAAATGGAAGATATTTTCTGCTTACATCCACAACATCTCCATCTATTTCCACCATTTTCACTGATTCAATTGATTTGTATCTTGAAAGCTCTCTTAATGTGCCAGAGTCCCCTCCACCAACAATCAATGCTTTTTCAGGATTACCTACAATATTTACCGGAACATGAGTAATCATTTCATGATATATATATTCATCTTTTTCAGTAAGCATAATTAGATTATCAAGTAAAAGAATTCTTCCATATTCATAGGTATCTATTACAGTAATATTCTGGTATTTTGATTTTTTATTATATAATGTTTCTTTGATTCTTAAAGTAATACCCGAATATTTTGTATGATATTCAGTGTACCATATTCCACTTGCATTTTCAGTTGAAAAATCTTTCATAAAAGAATCCCACCCTATTGCCAAAGAACAACAGCAGCAAAAGCAGTTCCGATATGCTCTACTTTATGCTCTACTACTTTTGATTTAATTTTATAATCAAAAATTCTTCTCATTTTCATTGATTCAATTGCCATATTTCTTACAATTGATTCAATATCCTTTTTTCTTCCTCTTGACGAATATTCCATAATTACACCTGCAAGTTCTTTGTCTGTTGGTATAATTGCAGCAACACCTGCAGCAACATACTCACCGGGCATATCAGAAGTGATTGAAGCATAGGCAACAGGAATAAAACTACCGGCGGGTATTTGAATATATTTAGCAAATTTACAATTGGGAGGAATAATAGAAGAAATTTTTATAAGATTTGCATTTCCAATCCCCGAATCAAGGAGTGCACCATCAAAGGAATTGAGATGCGAAACACCCTCAGCATTTCCTTTTACAATAAAAAATCGTTTTGGTTCAAATAGATTCATTTTTATTCCTTACTATCAATTACGACTTTATGAGGCATTGTTTCTTTTGTATCAAATAATCCTCGTTTAAGCTCCATCATAGATGTTTCTTTTGATTTTAAATGTTCTTTAAGAAATTTGTAGGCAATCCATGGATCAATTGTATCTCCGCATGTATAAATGTCCAGGGAAGCGTATCCATATTCAGGCCATGTGTGAATAGCCAGATGCGATTCGGCAATTACAATAACGCCGCTCACACCAAAGGGATTAAATCTATGAAAGGAACTTGAAATTATTGTTGCTCCTGCTCTTAAAGCAGCAGCATTCATTAATTCTTCTATAAGTGCTACATCATTAAGAACTTTATGGTCACACTTATAGAACTCGGCAAGTACATGTTTACCTAATGCTTGCATTCTTTTATATCTCCATAGTCAAGGGTTAATGGATTATCTGTTTCCATAATAGTAGTCAATAAACACATAAATTCTCCTTATTTTTGTGAGGAAATTATATTGATT
>CBDUZN010000256.1:0-2414 GCA_965371715.1 uncultured bacterium
TCTGCGGAGGAAGACAAGATCATTTGTTTGTAGGGACAGGGCTTGACCTGTCCATCCTCCGTTACGGAGCAGAAAAGAAAACAATGATAATGTTTTGCGTAACATATTCTTCGAATTACTCAGAATATGCAACTATTTGGTTGTGTGACGGAGTGGAAAAGAAAACAATGATAATGATTTGCGTAACATATTCTTCGGATTACTTTCGTAATACATTCTTCGAATTACTCAGAATGTACGGGAATATACCAGTGCAATAGAATCATAAGCGGAGAGGGGCATACCATTGACAAGAGTGTAATAGAAAATATAATGTGAATATGCAATTAAAGATTAAATATATTATTCCAGTTGTTACTATACTTTTGATTTTTGTTTCTTCAATATTATTTAGACCAATAATTGAAGGTTATGGTCCTCTATTGATATTATTAATTTCAATAATTGCAATCATTTTTTATATTGTTTTTCAATCTCAATTTACTATATTACTTATTCTTATGTGTGTTTCGCCAACTATGATAATTCTATCTTTTCCTTTGAATTATATTTTTGCATTTTCAATACTTCTGATTACAGGTATTTCTTTAGATAGAAAAGTAAATAAAATTGAATCACTTCCAATTGGGATATTTTCTGTAATGGTTTTTATTATTTCATTTATTAAACAAATGGAAATATTATTTATTTTGATGTATATAATTTTTTTTGCTATGATAATATATCTTGGATTTGTTATTTACGGATTCAGGAAAAAACATTTTGAAATGAAGAGTGAGTTGAAATATATTGATGCAAGGAAGAATATTCTTGATATAAATCCATTTTCTATAAACAAACAGAATGTTATTATGACGGAGAATAATGCATTGAGAATAATGGAACATATTTCAGAAGCAATAAAAACACTTATTAAAATGCTTTCAATGTCTATCAAATTAAAATCAATTGTATATTTAGTGTATGATAAAAAAGAAAAAATGCTTTACCCTGAACTTGGTATATCTGATGAAGATCTTTTTCTACATAAACCAGTGCCACTTAATGGCAATATACTGTATTATGTAGTAAATAACAAAAAGGAAATATCTGATAATATTTATGTATCTGACCCAAGAACTCTTGGATTCTACAAGGAAGATATTGTTATTCGCTCAGTTGTTGTAGTGCCTGTAATGCTTGATAACTATGTTTCCGGACTACTATATATGGATAGTGAAGAAGAAGAACAATTTTCATTGGATGATATGCAAATGTTGAGAATGTATTCACAACAAATAAGCAGATTACTTAATTTTGCAAAATATGCACAAAAATCTAAAACTGATGCAGCGCATTTTTCAATGATGAATAATATGGTTCATTCTCTTGCATCTACGCTTGATTTTAATGAAATAATGAATCATCTTGTTAAAATGGCAAAAAATCTATTCAGCATATCGAATTTATTTGTAGTGAGAGTTTCGGAAAATGAAGGACATATCATATTTTCAATGAATGAGATGATTAATATTGATAATGAATCTAAATTTAATATTAATAATAATTTTATAAAATTACTTGAAAATCAAAAAACAGTTATTATAAAGAATGATTTAATGAAAAGAGATATTAAATTACATATACTATATAAGGGAGATGAATTTAAAAATAGCAAATCTGTAATTGGTTTACCAATTGTAAATCATTATTCAACTGATTTAGATTATATTATAATTACTTCCGAAGAAGAAATGAAAATAAGTAAAACAGTTGAAAGTTTATTTGAATTCTTAAAGGATGTTTTGCAAACAGCCATAGAAAAGGCAAGATATTATGAAAACATGAGGGATCTGGCTATTAAGGATGGTTTAACAGGGATATATAATCACAGATATTTCCAGGAACAATTAGATTTTTTTATGGAACAAACAAAGCGTGTTAACAGGAAATTGGCTCTTATTATGATGGATATTGATTATTTTAAAAAGTTCAATGATACTTATGGACATCAGATTGGAGATACTGTATTAAAAGCAGTTTCATCCGTATTAACAGATAATATAAGAAGCACGGATTTTATAGCAAGATATGGAGGAGAGGAATTTGTTATAATATTAAATAATATTGAATCAAATGTATTTGAAACAGTTGAAAAACTTAGAAAAATGATTGAAACCAAAAATATTTTTATAAAAGAAACAGGTGAAAAATTATCTGTTACAGCAAGTTTTGGTATAGCTGTATTTCCTGATAATGCTGAAATGAAAAATGATCTTATTAAAAGATCTGATGATGCATTATATCAGGCAAAGGAACAGGGAAGGAATAGAACGGTTTTTGCTTGATTGAGAGAGAGGAAGTCAATAGTTGAGGGTTAATAGTCTATAGTCAATGGTCGAAAGAAAAAGATGAAAAGAAAGAAATCTTGGGGG
>CBDUZN010000257.1:0-2408 GCA_965371715.1 uncultured bacterium
GGATTACACGATAACTGTATTATCCAAATCCATTGATAATATTGTTATAGAAGCGAATATTAATAAATTAGATTACAAAACAGTAAATACCGATTTTATGAAAAACACGCAAGGAGAAGAATTTTCAGTGATTTCGCTTGGTGAATATGCATTTACAGGCGAGATAGGGAAACCGAAATTACCAATGATGACATGTGTGATTGATGTACCGCATGATGCTGAAATAAAAGTTGAAGTGATTAGTGCGGATTATAAGGAGATGACACTTGCAGAATTAGGCATTGATAATAGGATAATACCTGCATTACAATCAGCAGAAAAGATAAAAGATATTGTCCAAACCTTTATTATTGATAATAGTGTATATACATCAGATTCATATTATCCTGATGATATAAGCAATGTATATGATAATGTAAAAGAAAAGGGATATGCAAGAGGGCATAGATTGGCAACATTAAAAATATTTCCTGTTCAGTACAATCCTGTAAAAGGCACTATTATATTGTATTACAATATAAAATTAAGGGTGGATTTTATAGGTGGAAATAGAGCCAAGACGGAAGCAAAGATTAATAAAAATTATTCAAAGGTATATGAACAATTTATTAAACAAATGGTTATAAATTACACAGAAACAAAGGCAGTGGTGTCGGTGCCAATATATTATGATATATATTACAATTCGGCATTTCAGCAGGCAGCAGATAGTTTGGCATATTGGAAAAGCAAGAAGGGATATAAAGTGAGAATGTTTGATGCAACGGGTTGGACTGCATCTGCAATAAATGATACAATACGATTAGCAACACCAATTGCAACTTATGTAGTTGTAATTGCAGACCCTGATGCTGCAACGCCTTTACCGCCATCTGCTACCGGTGGTGCAAGTTCGGAATCAACGGATTTATATTATGCTGAAACAGATGAGACTGGATATTTACCGGATTTATTCAATGCAAGGATATCGGTAAAAACAGCAGCAGAAGCAAATATAGCAATACAAAAATTATTGAGATATGAGCATGCAGAATTTGGAACAGCCGGAACCTCCTGGCTCAAAAAAGCATTATTTATTGCCGGTTATGATGCAAGCTATCAAACAGTTGGAAGAGCAACAAACAGATATTGTTATAATTTGCTGATAAATGATGGATATACAACTGTTGATACACTTGTAATGGCAAGCGGAGAAGAACAGGGGAGAGTTGTAACAGCGATAAATGAAGGAAGAGCATGGACTGTTTATACTGCGCATGGAGGAGAGACAGAATGGTGGGTTGGCTATACAGGTGACTTTAATATAACTGAACTTTCTACTGAAACAAACAATATAGATATGTACACTATGCCATGCGGACATTGTCGTATTGCGAATAAATGGGATTATACAGAGGACTGTTTTGGTGAGACATGGCCCAAATTAGCAGATAAAGGTGGTATTTCCTATTTTGGCAGTTGTCCATCAACATATTGGGATGAGGATGATTGGCTGCAGAGAAGATATTTTGATGCAATATACACTGATAGTATATCTGGGAGATTATATGAAGTTGGCAGATTTACACAATGGGGATTATACTGGATTGAAAATAATACATCTACTACCAGAAAGCAATATTATTTTGAGGCATATCATGTAATGAATGATCCATCAATGGATTTTTGGACAGATATACCTGACATATTACAGATTTCCCATGATAATTATATACCAACAGGTGCATATGATATGACAATAACGGTATATGATAATGATGGAACAACCCCATTAACAGATGCACTTGTCTGCTCTTGGGCAAAGGATGAGCCCAGTATGCATGTATCAGATTATACAGTAAATGGAACAGTAACATTAAGTGTAAATGCATCAAATTCCGGTGATACTGTGTGGGTAACAGTAACAAAGCATAATTACAAACCATACGAGGGATATGCAATAGTGGGGGCAGGAGCACCTGATAAACCAACAGTAACAAAGTTATTCAATTGTTGCAGAATACCAGAAATAAGACCTACATTACAGTTTACAACAACAGATGGAGAGAATGATAATGTGAGGTATCGGATATTAATAGATACAGAAAAATCATTTAGCAGTCCTGACAGTTTTACAACAGGAGAGTATAGTAGTGGACAGATAATTGATTTCATATTTCCATCTGATTTAACAGATGATATAACATATTGGTGGAAGATAAAGGCACAGGATCCGGCAGGCAGTGGATACTGGAGCGGATACTCAAGTATTAGGAATTTTACTGTATTTACACCACTTGGAGCAAATAATTGTTCATGGTATCATACAACAGCAGAGCAACTTGCATCCAATACATTTACAAATACACTTATAGATGGTGACAGTATTATATTAGTACCATCAGGGGGGACATTCTCAGACACATTAT
>CBDUZN010000258.1:0-2333 GCA_965371715.1 uncultured bacterium
AATACGGATTTTTCTAAATCCCTTGCAAGCTTAAGTCCTACAGCAATACTTGAATCCATTTTATTTGCTAATGCCTTTGTCGGGGAATCAAGCATAGTAACATTATTCTCAGTATGAACAATTTCATGCTTGGGTAGAATAGTTTTACCGGACAAATGCAAAGATTCGTTAATTAAATTTGAATCACCAATCAAATGAATCTTACAATCCTTAATCTCTTCAGCAATCTCATTTATACCATCAATAATAACACTGGGGCCCTTTTCGGTTCCCATAGCATCAATGACAATATTCAAATTTAGACCTCTTTTTTAATTGTAATCATCTCTTTGCCGCGATATTGTCCGCATTCGGGGCAAACTCTATGTCTCATCATTTTATGACCGCAATTAGGACATATAATAAGATCTATTTTTTGAATTTTCCAATGAGTTCTTCTTTTTTTACCTTTTGATGAAGAAGTTCGTTTTTTCGGTAGTGCCATTAGTCCTCCTTATTGATACACACACATTTTTCTTTATTCAAATTAATCCCACATAAAGGACATTGTCCTTTACATTTTTCACTGCATAAACTTTTAATTGGTATAGCAGTTATTACAATATCTCGTATATAAGATGTTAAAGATACAATATTACTGTTTGTATGAATAATGTCAATATCTTCTATATCAGAATTTTTTTTTATTAAAAACCTTACATCCTCCTTAAAACTCGCATTGTAACTATCATTACATCTATCACAATTTCTTTTTAATGAAAATTCAATATAGCCATTAAATTCATAATCAGTATTATTCTTATTAAGAATTTCAAATACAGATATAATACTAATGTTTTCTTTAGATCTATTATCAATATCAGGAATTACCCATTCATATTCCTGATGAGAATATCCTTTCTTTAATGATGCCAAATTTACATTTATCATAGTAAAGTATTATATTAATTAAGGTTATTTTGTCAAGAATTAGGTAAGACTAAAATCATACTCTCATTCCAAAAAATATTATGAACAAATTGTGATTAAAGATTCGCCAAGGTGAAACCGTAACGATAACTCATTCTTATACCCATACCCAGTCCTCCGAGTGTTCCGATGATTATTTTGATATAAAGAATATCACTTTTCTCATGATTCCACTCTTTTGCTTAATTGCCTGACCGCATTTTCTGTTTCACTTGCCACATATTCCCATCCTGTCTTATTATCACCTATATTGAATATTAGTTTTTTCCCCACTGTAATATGTATAGGTTTTTTCCTCGGAAATTTCTGCCTGTAATTCATAATTTCATATGTACCTTTAATGTAAACAGGAATTACAGGGACATTGAATTTTGCGGCAATATATCCAATGCCAGGTTTAAACGATGCCATTGTGCCTGTCCGTGTTCTTGTACCTTCCGGGTAAATAATTATTATCTCATTATTCTTTAATGCAGTTTCAATAAGGGATATTGATGATAAATCAATAGTATGCCTGTCCATAGGGATCAGATTAGCAGTGATGTGGGAAATCAACCTGAACATAGGGTTATTGAAAAAATGCTCCTTGGCAGCTATGGAACGAACCTTGTTGACCATTGAAATAGGAAACAATGAAAACAGTACGAAAGTGTCAAAATGGCTGGAATGATTTGCTGCAATCAAAAAAGGACCTTTACGGGGTATGTTATGTAAGTTATCTACCCTCAATTTATGCCATTTCCTTAGATAGTATTGTAGGAAAAAATGAGTATACTGCCTCCAGAAATTGGTAATGAAATTATTCCTCACCATATCATAAGCTGATGGAGGAGGGTCATAATGCCAGTGAAAATTATTTGATGATTCCATAAAAACAATTTATAAAGTGAAAAAATAGAGGAACAGTAAAAACAAGACTATCAAATCTGTCAAGTAGCCCACCGTGCATTGGAATAACCTTTCCTGCGTCTTTTACCCCTAAATCCCTTTTAATAAATGATATAACAAGGTCTCCTGTCGTTCCTCCCACAGAAATCAACAATGCTACGAGCACCAAATGCAGGTATGAGATGAATGGAACCAGAAAATGCAGGAGAAAGGCCATACATACAGTGAATACAATGGAAACTAAAACACCTTCAACTGTTTTATTGGGACTTAATCTGGGAACTAATTTATGTCTGCCAATCAGATTCCCACCCAAATATGCACTGACATCATTCATCTCTGTCAGAAGTATTAGGAATGCAATAAGTTCAATACCATTATTGCAGTTCCGCAGAAATGCCAGATGTGAAAAAAACCATCCGAAATAGACAACCCCGAGCATGCCAATGCTTGCTTTCTGAATCATCTGTGAATAT
>CBDUZN010000259.1:0-2252 GCA_965371715.1 uncultured bacterium
CCCTACATTCGCTATATCCCTTATATTCACCTAATAGTATAGGATTACTTTTATTACTTATATTAATTATTTGTAATCCTCCGCTCCTTGCTCCTACATATAATCTGTCTCCTATTACTTCTAACTCAAATGCATATCCATCTGTATCACATTCACCTATTAATGTGAATATTGTATCATTATCTATATCATATATTCCTATTCCATTAAATCCTCTTGCTGCTATCAGGATTGTATCTTCTATTAGTTCAACATCATAAGTTGAGCCACCTGTTAAATAACTTCCCTGTTCTATTAAAGTGTCTATATGAATAATCTTTGCTACTCCTATACCTTCACTTCCATATCCAAAATATATATATGGGTAATGGATATGTAATCCTCTGATTCCTTCAGATAAATTTATTATATCATTTGGTGTATTTATACTTCCTACTACAGATAAATCATATATACGCATTTCATTACTTCTCATTCCAATTCCAAAAATTGAATCTCGTTTTAGTATATTAGAAGAATTTACATATCTACTATATTGAAGATCTATAGTATCATTCAAATAATACACTCTAATATCAGAACTATTAGTTCCTATATAAAGTGTATCCTTGTATTTAGATATTTCAGTTAAATTAATAAAACATCTTACCTGATTAACTAATGTAGGACTATCCGTAGTATGTATATCATATATATTAAGAAGTGTATCTTCCTTACTGATATACAGATAGTTACCAATTTTTCTTATGTAATTAATATAGTTTTCTAATTTTATCTCATCTACTAATGTCGGATTACTTTCATCACTTATATCAAGTACCCATAAATAACTACCACTACTAATATAAGCAGTACTATCCTTTACTGCTATTGCCTCTGTTGGTCCATATTCCCATGTCGCTAATTCCTCAATAATCTGGGAATATGATAATATACTTATAAGTAAAATTATTAATAATAGAATTATTTTTTTCAAATCAAACTCCTATTTTTTCTTCCTGTCACTACGAGCAAAGCGTGGTAATCTCCTTGGCTGGCTATACACATTTCCTTTCCTTCTTTTCTCTCATTTTTTTTCTTCCTCTTTTATATTTTCGTACGGACAGGGCTTGACCTGTCCACAATTATATTATAGTTTATAATTTCATCCAAATCTGTCAACCCTAATTTGCTTAATGTTTAAATAAATTGACATTGTCTCATATTTTATATTCATAAAAAAACGGTGATGTTTAATTATCACCGTTTTTTAATACACTTATTGGAACTAATACTTCAAATGCTCCCATATAGTATGGGGCAACTTCATATTCATTAAATATGAAAATTATGCTGTCATTAGCAATTAAAAATGTTTCAAAATTCTCCCACTTTGGTTTTGTTCCTACTAAAAGTTCACCATCACTTTTTAATCCTGAATAATCTTCAGTATTTGCTTGTTTCTGCTTTGCAATACCTTTTCTACAATATTCTGAAATAGTTTTCAAATCCTTTTGAGAAATAATATCTTTTAATGTAAGCAGTACTTTAGTTTTTTTATTGTAATTAAATGTATAATAATTATGAATGCCATGTGCACCGCCTGTATATGAACTCAACATATATAGTATTGAAATACTTGTTTTATTTACATGGAATTGTTCTATTCTTGATTCTGTGAAATATTTTGATCTTTCAATATCTATAAAATCTTCTGACCCTATCATGAATTCCTTATTTTCATTAAATACTTCAAGAGCATACTGTTTTATTGATTCTTCAATTTCTGCAAAATTTGTATTTGATATAATGGGGTATTCACATATTACAGCATATTTATCTGTATTTATAAAGATTGAATCAATGGTATAATCCATTATTGGAAATAATGATATAAGAGATAATAATATAATATTTAGCATTGTTCCTCCTCTTTTAGATAATTGATTTTATAATGATAATAGGATTATGTCAATAACATCATATAAGGGGACGGTGGTAGAAAAAGTAGAAAAATGGGAAGAAGCACGCTAATGGAGAAGATGAAAATACTGGATCCCGTATCAAGTACGGGATGACACCAAAGAAAGAAGATGCAGTAGGAGATGCCATCTTTAATGTTGATTGGAAATCACAGGGTATTGCCACTATATCTATTTACATATATAGTATTAAAAATAAAAAACTATAAATTGGAGGATAAATGAATGCTCTATTAGATCAATTTTATCAATTCATTATTACAAATGGACCAAAAGTCATTACCAATCTTG
>CBDUZN010000260.1:0-2220 GCA_965371715.1 uncultured bacterium
AGAACGGTTGTATTCAGATTTACGGGAGACAGTTTTGAATTTGAAATGAATATTGATACATTAGCAATAACAGGTGCAGGTGATTTTGACAATGATGGATTTATCGAACTATTAGGATCCAGTGTTGCCTATGATTTTAGTATAGGGGTAATGGAACAGCAGGATACAAACCAGATTTATAAGATAAGAACATGGGATAGTGAAGGTGCTAATCCTTTTGGAATGAGGGGATTAATGCCAACAAATTTAATAAAAACAGATGGTATTGATAGGATATTTGGATCTGCTCCAAGCACATGTGACACTGGTTGGTATTATATGAGCAGTGATGGAGATAATAGTTATTATTTTGATTATGTATTAATAGAAGATAGAACAATATTATCAATGGATATTGGCTATCTTGATGATGACAGTTTGGTTGATGTAATAGCAGGGACAAGCAGAGGACAAACATTTTGGGAAGCAACAAATGCAAATAATGATAGTTTTGAACTAAGAAGTGGTGATCCGGGCTGGGGCAATGGGACTCATTATTCAGGCATACTAAATGATATAGATGGAGATGGATTGAAAGAATTCATAACAGGAGGAATAAATTATGCTATGTCTCCCTGTGAATGGAGTTTTACAATAGGAGAATGCATAAGTGATACACAATATGAAAGAATAAGTATAGAATATTTCAGAAAGGATTATGGAGCCATTCCGAATATTTATAGTGGTAGTGATTATGATATAGGAGATGTTGATGGAGATGGAGAAGATGAGATAATAGTATGTGCTGGCTGTGTATTAAGGGTCTATAAAGTAATGGGTAATGACAGCTTTGTTAAAGTATGGGAGATGGATAATGACACATTTAGTGGCAGCCATGTAAGGGTATATGATTTTAATGAAAATGGTATTGATGAAATAATATGGAGTGGTGCATCGGATTGCGATTTACCATTAACTTTGGGATTAACAACAAGACATGCCTATATTATTGAGAAATCCCCATTAAGTAAATTGGAATATGATAATCCGATAAATATGAATAATTATTTAATAAGCACAGTAGAAACAGATAGCTTTTATCTATATTCAACAGATGAATTAATTGTGATTATTGATTCAATGAAATTGATAAAAGAAAATGAACTAACATTAATAGAACCAATTTACCCCTGTTCAATAGCTGCTGGTGATTCAATACCTATTAGTATTAATATATATTCAGATAGTGTGGGATTTATCACAGATACATTAATTGTCTATAGTAATGACTGGTATGGAAACATTGATACAATTGAATTATTGGCAGGAGTGGGAGTACAGATAGAGATAGACAGTGCAGTGGCAAGCGATGGTAGAAATGGAGTAATAGGTATTGACTATGATGATTTCGTACGATTGTATTTTAATTATCCTATTGAGCAGATAGATACAAGTATAATAGATTTGGATGCAGTATTAGGACTTAATAATTCCCACAGTTGGTATGATGGAACAGGTAATATAAAGTATATAAGTTATGTAAATAACAATACAGAAATGGTAATATTCTTAGAAACAGATACATCTTTACCGACAATAGCAGTAGGAGACACAATATATCCCGATTCAGTGAGCATAAAGGATGAAAGAGATTATTCTTATCTTAGTAAGCCCATAATAATAACAGGCACATTTGACCCAACAGGTATAGAACAACCTCAAACTCCAAACACCAAACTGCAAACTGATTTAAGTATAAATTATGAATTATCAACAATGGACTTGTTCTATTCAATTCCAAACAATCAACAAACCGTATTAATAGTATATGATATAACAGGCAGAGAAGTAACAAACAAAACCCACACAAAACAAGGAATATATAAACTCAATTTATCAGAATATCCCAAAGGAATATATTTTATTAATTTGAAAACAGAGAATAAAACAATATCAAGAAAGATAATTGTATTTTAGAAAATGATTCTTTAGTTATAAAAAGCAAAAATACTGGATTCCCATTTGCACAGAAATAACAGACACAGAGCATATTCGCGGCGAAAGGCAATCGGGGACGGAGTTTGGAATTTTGGATTATTTATTTAGCATAATATAAGTTGATAAATAAGAATACTTAAAAAACCATCGGAAAAAATTCCAAAATTCCAAACTCCGTCCCTACCCTAATATTTTATATTGACTGTATTAATATATCAGTTATACTAAATAAAAAGGAAATCT
>CBDUZN010000261.1:0-2190 GCA_965371715.1 uncultured bacterium
GAAAAAAAGAAAAAGAATAATATATTTATTGTATTATTTCTGCGTTGCGTAATACATTCCTCAGATTATTCGGAATGTACGGAATATGCCGAATATGTCTATATACTCATTAATAAGCAAAAAAAATATTTACTCTTGACAGGAAAATAGATTATTATATAATACTGAATTACATCGCGGGGTGGAGCAGCGGTAGCTCGTTGGGCTCATAACCCAAAGGCCGTAGGTTCAAATCCTACCCCCGCTACCAATTCCAATCAAGTTTTCAAACTCATCAAGACGCTTTAAGGAGATAGTAAATCTACTACTTCTCTTTTTTGATTTATCAGACATCTCATTATAAAATTCCTTATCACATAAAAGTTTGATTATTATTTCACATATTGTTTTTTCATCATTCTCTTTTGCTAATAGATCTTCAATATCTATTGATTCTGTTAATCCTCCGCTTTTATATCCTACTGAAGGAATGCCTAATAAACCTGCTTCCTGTACTACAATGCCAAAACCTTCAACATGGTTTTTGTCTCTAATTGATGGCACTAAAAGTATATCAATATTTGATAGGAATTCATTTCTTTCTCTATTACTAAGCTCATTTGCTAATTCAACAAAATTCATCAAATTCTCTTTTTTAATATAGTTCCTGTAATGATTTATTTGCTTTCCACTACCGGCAATAATATACCGCACACCTTTTCCTGTTTTTTCAAATACAATATCTGAAATTGATTTGATATTTCTTATTATTGAGATAAAATTTTTATGATTTACTAATCTTCCAATTGAACCAATAACAAAATCTTTTTTCGGTTTTCCTGAATTAATATAATCATAATCATTCTTATCAATAAGCGGATAAAATATTTCAGAATGAATTGGGATAAGGGATGCTGTGAAATTTGATATTGATACAATCTTATCTGCCCTTTTAAGTGTTGAAGCCACTGATGGTCTTGGTTTTAGTGGATTTCTTGCAATAATTTCCTGTCCATAAACAAAATATATACATTGTGATTTAATATCAAATGCATTGATCATCCATCCTAATGGAAAAATGGTTCTAACAATAATATAATCATAATTCTTTTTCAGAATATTTTTTAGAGTATTGAAATAAAATATTTTTGGAATATTAAAATATCTAACATTTTTGGTATTTTCCCCATTAATACCAAAAACACATACATCTACGATATGTCTATACTGCAAAAGTTTATAAAAATTGAAAGTATCTGTGGAAACACCCCCTTTTAATGGGGGAAAATCACTACTTAATATGAGTATGTTGGCCATTTTATTGGTCTAAGGATTCTGTTAAACCTTATTAATTCCCATACTTTCCATATTGGCTTTGATTTGTCTATAGAAAAATAATACAGTAATGGAGTACCAATAACATATTTTCTTTCAAGCGGACCCCAGAACCTTGAATCATCGGAATTGTCTCTATTATCACCCATCATAAAATAACAATCATCAGGAACAATTACAGGTCCAAAATTATCTCTTGCAGAAGCAGTAATATATTTGTTATTATAAAATTCTCCGTTTTCCCACAATTTCTGATAATCATCATTGCTTATATCATAAGGAAGGATCTCTTTTAATGAAGGGTATTCCCGTTTATCTCTGTGTATTGCAAATGGTTCATTGTATGATTCCCCATTAATATGAAGAATTTTATTTATAACTTCTATTGTATCACCGGGAATTCCAATACATCTTTTAACAAATGGTCTGCCATCTAAGGGAAATTTGAATACTACAACATCTCCTCTTTTTGGATTTGTATATCTTAGTATTTCTTCTGAAGAAAATGGTATATTTGAAGAATATTTCAGGCGATTAACAAAAAGAAAATCATTAACCAAAAGTGTGTTTTCCATTGAACCGGAAAAAACCATATATGATTGAATGAAAAATGATTTTATTAGAAATACTGCAACAAGTGCAAATAATATTGCTTCAACCCAATCAAATGTTTTTTGCTTTTTTGTTTTCTTTATTCCTTCTTTTTGATTTCGTCTGAAAAACATATTTTTCTCCATTTTTAATGAATAGTATATGAATTGTTATCATATTGTCAAGCAATTGCATATTCTGAGGAATTCGAAGAATATGTTACGCAAGTAATCCGAGGTACATTCCGTATAATTTGAGGAATGTATTACGCTACGCAAGTAATTC
>CBDUZN010000262.1:0-2188 GCA_965371715.1 uncultured bacterium
TATTTGTGGATTATGATATTTATCCCAAAGGTCTTTATTCTGCCTATACTGTTCCCCATAAAATGATGTTTTATGGTGATACAATCAATATTGTAATGGGAATGTTTTCTCTTTTAAGGGATGCAATAAAAGAAGCAGATATTGCCGGTGATGTGGATTTTGACAGATTTGATGCTGTTATTATTCTTCATGCAGGCAGTATGTGGCAATCAGATATACTTTATGATTCACCATTTGATTTACCTGCCGTATATATTTCAGGAGCAGATATTGTTTTTGGTGAACCAATAAGGGCAGGTAATAAGGAATTTATTGATGGAATAATATATTCAGAAACCGCCAACCAGGATGGTGGAATTGCATATGTTCAGGGTGGACTTGCACATGAATTCGGACATCAATTGGGATTATATGATTTATACGATACATCAGGAAAAACAATGGGTATGGGTGGCTGGGCTTTAATGGGAACAGGCAATTGGAATATGAGCGGATTGGTACCTCCGCATCATGCTGGCTATAATGCATATACTCGTTACAATATTAGCCCCAATAATGATTATGCTAATTGGGTTTATTTTAATCAAACACTTGAAGTTACAAATGATACAAATAATATAAAATTGAAATATATGGGAGCAAATGAAGATAGTTCATATAAACTTGTAAAAATTCCTATTAATGCATATGAATATTTTCTTATTGAGAATAGATATGCATTTATGTCTCTTGATACTGTTTCTGATAATCTTGATTCAAATGGATTTAGAGAGTGGAAAGATGGGGTGCTTGTGAATGTAAATGATTATGATGTTTCATTACCCCTTGAAATCAATACAGGTGGATTGGCAATTTATCATATTGATGAAAGCATAATTGTGGCTGATTCCGGAATGAATGAAATTAATGCCGGAATAATAAAGGGTATTGATATGGAAGAGGCTGACAAGGTTCAGGATTTTGAAATGAGTTATTATGATGTAACGGATTTTGAAAAGGTTTTTATGGGCAGTCAATATGATGTATTTTACAGAGGAGGAATTAATAATTCATTTACTCCAAATACAATGCCTTCAACAAGTGCAAACAATAAAGCAAATTCACATATATGGATTTATGATATTTCACTTCCGGATACCTTAATGACATTCTCAGTAAAATTTAATTACAGATTAGATGGATTCCCATATGAAATGAATACATTGCCTGATGTAAATGCTCCTGTGATGGAAGAAATTAATGGAAAAAAGGTAATTTTTATACAAACAGTTGATGGCGAAATATATGCAATAGATGAATCTGGAAATCCTGCATTAAATACAAGTGGAGTAATAACAGCATTCAATTCAGATAATGAATCATATTCAACCCCTGCTTTTGGAAATGTTTATGGCAGTGTTAGTCCGGAAATGGTAATAACATCATATAGCGGAGATATACATGTTATTAGAACCGATACAATAAGTGCAAGGGATATCTTTCTTCCTGTTAATGGTTCTCCATTTAATATTAATAATGGCATTGCTTCCAGCGCTGTTCTTTATGATATTGATTTAGATGGGTATGATGAAATTCTGATCTCAGGTGAAGATATGTATTTTCATATTCTTGATGTTGATGAGGACTCAATTTATGAACATCAGAATTCACCGGTTTATTTGGGCGCTGAGAGTTGGTCTTTACCGGTGGTTGTTGGTGAAAGAATTTTTGTATTATGTGCCGATGGAGTAATTCATGCATTTGATTTTAATTGTAATTTGATTTATAAAACTGATACGGAAAATATTGAATTTACTAGTTCATCTCCTGTTGCCGCAGATATTGATGGAGATAATATTGTTGAAATTGTGTTTATAAGAGGAGATGGCAGTATTATTTCAATAAATTCAGATAATGGTGAAGTAAAATTTATTAAAAATATTGGTTTTTATCCATTCTATTCTTCTCCAGTTATAGGGGATGTTAATAATGATGGAGAATTGGAAATTGTACTATTTATTTATGATAGAATATTTGTGATTGATAGAAATGGTATTATAATCAATAATTACCCTGTTAATACCGATATGAATGACTATATACAATCATCCCCTATTTTAGCAGATGTTAATGATGATGAAATTCTTGATATCTTAATAATGCTTCCAAATGGAGCACTGGATGTTATTTCGGAAAATAATGTTCCCGG
>CBDUZN010000263.1:0-2188 GCA_965371715.1 uncultured bacterium
TAATATCACTAATGTGATCAACAATTCGCCTATTGATTTCCTCAGGAACATTCTCGTCAAAGCATCTGTTTCCTGCTTCCATATGAAAAATTGGTACCTTCAATCTCTTAGCTGCAATTGCAGAAAGAGCACTATTTGTGTCTCCAAGTATTAGAATTGCATCCGGCATTTCTTTTTTTATAACACTATATGATTTACTGATGATATTGCCCATTGTTTTTCCTAGATGTTTTCCAGCAGATTCAAGAAAATAATCTGGTTTTCTTAATCCTAATTCCTTAAAAAATATATCATTTAGTTTATAATCCCAATTTTGTCCGGTATGAACAAGGATATGATTAAAATAGACATCATTTGCTTTTATTACCTCAGCAAGTCGGATTATCTCAGGTCTTGTTCCAATAATTGTCATTACTTTTAGTTTTTTCAAATTAAACTTCTTCATAAAAAGTATCCGGATTATCCTGATTAAATATTTCAACAGCCCAGAATAATGTCAACATTTCATCATTTCCAGAGTTTTTTATTGAATGAGTATATCCGGGTGGAATATCAACAATCTTTAATTCATTTCCAGAAACTGTATATTCAATAATTTCATTTGTTATAATATTCCTGAATTTTATCAATCCAGTGCCTTTTAAAACACAAAACTTCTCAACTTTTGTATGATGATAATGATTACCTCTTGTTATCCCAGGTTTTGTATATGAAAAGAATATTTGCCCAAAGTATTTTGATTTTATTATTTCCGCTAATCCTCCTCTATCATCAATTCTAGTATTAAGATTGTAAGAGAATGAATCTACATCTAAATATGAAAGATAAGTTGAGTATAAATATTTAGTGAAATCATCTGAAAGATTGGGTAATATTAAGTCCTCTCTACTTTTTTTGAAAGACATAATAAGATCTGAAATTTCTCCAAGATTTTTTGAAAAACTTTTATCTATAGAATAGTAATACCCATCAATTATTTTCTCATCATTAATTATAGCCAGGAATTCTTTGATAACATCATCAATATATAGTATTTCTATATTGTTTGTTCTGTCGGAAATCTCTATTGGTAAATTCCTTGAAATATTATAGCAAAAAGTTGCTATTACAGAATTATAATTTGGTTTACTCCATTTCCCAAATAGATTAGGCAATCTATATATGTATATATTGCTTTTTGATTGCTTAGCATATTGAATTAAAACCTCTTCACCCTTTTTTTTACTTTTACCATAAGGATTGTCAAGTTCTGCTTGAATAGATGAAGTCATAATTATAGGGATATTTTTGTTCAGTTTATTAAGTATATCAATAATATGCTTTGTAAAGTGATAATTTCCTTCTTCAAATTCACTTAATTTTTCTGGTCTGTTAATCCCTGCAAAATGCATGATAATATCAGAATCTTTAATATATTCATTTAATTCATTCTTATTGTTCATTAAGTCATATTTATATATTTTCACTTCTTTATTACCCAATAATCCTGCAATCATATTTTTCCCCACAAAACCATTAGAGCCCGTTATAAGAATGTTCTTCATTTCAACTCCTTTTTAATTCATTCTTTATATAATCAATGCTTAAAAGCATTTTTTTAATTTCAGATACAGTTAAAAGTTTAGTATTACTTGAATTATAGTCACTTTTTTGATTTAAAATACTTTTTTCTCCCTTTGTAAAGTAGTTTTCATAATTCAAATCCCTGTCATCCAAAGGAATTCTGAAGTATTTGTCGGTTTCTTTTGCCTTTGCCATTTCTTCTCTTGTTAAAAGAGTTTCATATTGTTTTTCTCCATGTCTTGTTCCAATTATTTTTAATTTTATATGAGGATTGAAAAGCTGTTTGATTGCTTCAGCAATATCTTTGATTTTGGCAGAAGGTGCTTTTTGAATGAAAACATCTCCTGATTTCCCATAATGATATGCGTGAAGAACTAATTTAACTGCTTCATCCAAAGACATTAGAAATCTTGTCATATCCGGATCGGTTATTGTAATTGGATGATTATTCTTTGCCTGCTCAATAAATAAAGGAATTACCGAACCTCTTGATGCCATTACATTTCCATATCTTGTACCGCAAAAAATTGTTTTTGATTTACCTGTCATTCTTGCTTTTGCTATCATAATTTTTTCCATCATTGCTTTTGATATTCCCATTGCATTTATTGGGTATACTGCTTTA
>CBDUZN010000264.1:0-2159 GCA_965371715.1 uncultured bacterium
ATTAATACTTGCTAATCAGCATTTTTTGCTTCTTTGTTTAATAAACTCACGCTAGCGGCAGTGGAACACAAATAGTGGACTTAACAGGTCAATTACCATGTGATTCAGTTCAAATACAATGGATATATGATGATGATGGTGAATGGGCTTGGCATGCATGTGTTGATAATATTATTCTGCTAAAGAGTATATATGTAAATAATCCTACTGTTAAACCCATTGTCTCAAAATTGTTTGCTTATTGCAGAATACCGGAAACAAAACCTACTTTACAGTTCTCAACAACCGATATTGATAATGATAGTATCATATATAGAATAATTATAGATACTGAGAGTAATTTTACAAGTCCTGATAGTTTTACAACGGGTTTATATGCAAGCGGAGAAACGGTTGATTTTACATTTCCATCTGATTTAATAGATGGTGAAACATATTGGTGGAAAGTAAAAGCAAGCGATCCGAATGGCAGTGGAGATTGGGGTCCATTTAGTGATATATACAATTTCACAATATCCACTGAAATTGGTATAAATAATTGTTCATGGTATCAGGGAAAAGCGGAACAATTCAATAATAATACATTGGATGGTGTAATTGTTGATGGAGATAGTATATTACTCACAAATAATAATGTACTTATAACCGATACAATAATAGATGAGGATTTTGAGACAGGAACTATGCCGGGTGATTGGACAGTAATTGATGGTGGAAATGATGGTGATAAATGGCATGTAGTGACAGAAACAGCATCTTATGAACCACCTGATTGCGATTCATACTATGCTTTCTTTGAACATGGCGAATCCGGGCTTCAAACTACAGAATATCTAATAAGTCCTGCATGCTACACAACAAATAGTGATTCATTAAAAGTACAGTATGGGTGGGGATATATGGAATGGACTGGGGAAGAATGGATATCACAATATAGAATATTTAAATCAGGTGCATGGGGTACTTGGATAACTATAGCAACATATAATACAAGCGGCAGCGGAACACAAATAGTGAATTTAACAGGCCAATTACCATGTGATTCAGTCCAAATACAATGGGAATTTTATAATGATGATGGCTGGTATTGTCAAACAGCGGTTGACAATGTAATTATTGTAAAAAAGAAAATACAGATAAATAGTAATGGTAATATTCAAACACTTGGAATTGCATATAATGATTTGGCTAATACATATACAAGAACGGATTGGGGTAATATTAATTGGCATCAGCAGAGTGCAGATGATTCATTGCTATTTTATGTTGAATACAGAGATGGTGGAATCTGGACATTGATTCCTGATATTGATTTAACAGGAAATTCGCAGGGCTATAAAGCATCTTCTGAGTATGGTAATATAGATATAAGCGGGCTTAATACAATTACCTATGATACATTAAGATTATATATAGAATTTATAAGGAATCTGGCAAAGAGTCAGGCAGAACCGGCATTACTTGAATTTGAAATAGGTAATCAGTCAAATATTATAACGCATTTGAAAACAGAAAAATACATTGAACCGATAAATAATGTATCATTGATATATAAATTACAAACAAAAGAAGCAATTATGACTGACAATAATATGTTTATTAGTTTTAATATTCCACAAAAATCACATGTTATGGTAAATGTATATAATATAACCGGTGAATGTATCAAAACATTGGTAAATAAAAACTTGACAAACGGACAGTATAGAACAGTATGGTATGGCAAAGATAATAATGAGAGTATTGTACCGGATGGTATATATTTTATAAAAATGGAAACAGAAAATAAGATATTAAACAAAAAAAAAATAAAATTGAACAGAGAAAAATCTCTGAAAGTGAAGTAAAGGTGAACAATACAACAACCTATATTCTCAGTTGCATGATTTCTCAATTGAGAAATCATGCAACTGAGAAAAGAGAGGAGGGCGGTTCGCGAACAACATATTCTTCGGATTACTCAGAATATACCCCTACAAAGATTTGCATAACTATAAAAAAGGAAGATGATATGAAAAATTTAAGGGTTTTTGTTTACTTATTTATAATTATTTTAATTTTTCCAGTATTATTGGGATTGTATGCAGAGAGTAATGAGAGTCCACAGACATGGATTAATAAAGTAATAGAGAATATCAAACAGAAAGATAACACATCAA
>CBDUZN010000265.1:0-2156 GCA_965371715.1 uncultured bacterium
TATTAAGGTTATGTTCATATTCCCACTTATTGCTACTGTTCTATCGGCAATAATATTAGCCTCTCCTCCAAGCAGAGCACCTTTTGCCTTTATTTCAGGTACACTTGGGATTCTTATTGGGGCGGATCTAATGCATATAAAGGATTTCAGGAAAATGGGACCAGGAATCCTTAGTATTGGTGGAGCCGGAGTATTTGATTCAATTTTCTTTGTAGGTATTATTGCCGCATTTATTTTTTAATATCCGGCATTAAGGATAAATTCAGGGAATTGAAAGTCAATATTATCAATAATTACTGATGATTTTTTCATTTTTGTCAGGTATGCCTTACAGGAAATAATGGTTCTATTAATATCATCTTCTTGAATATTAATCAAATTCTCTATTATTGATAATTTATTCTTTTTGTATTTTTCATTTTTGGAATATTTTTTATGGATTGGATTAATATCATTGCTGCTTATATAAAGAGAGGAAAGTCCGGATATTTTATATGTAAGTAATTCAAATTCTTCAATTGTTCTCAAAAAATCTGATTGAAATACACGGTATTCATCTCTACTTGGAGTATTAAGAGATAATAGATCCAATTTCACATTATAAAGCTCTTCCTGAATAGTTTCAATTTCAAAAAGAATATCAAATTGTTTTTCAATATTTGTGTATATTGAGGAAAGGTGATTTAGCTGAGTATTAAAGTCCTTTGCTATTTGGATAACTTTTGAATCATATTTGCTTTCAATACTTGTGCATCCTATAATACTTGCAAGAATAATTAATGAAATAATTATTTTTTTCATAAAATAGATTATATATCAAATGTAGCATTATAGTCAATACATAATATACGTCTTTCCTCATAAAAGAAGGACCACGAAATGATATTGAGAAAAGTCATGAGAAACTCCTTTAATGCCTTTTGCAAGAATAGCATTTATCCAGTTTTTTCTGGTAATATTTAATATTACGATTTAATTCAAATAAATCAATGGAATTTTTTAAATTGATTAATTGATTTTTTGTTGATTCATCAATAAATGAAGATTCTAATAATCTTTTCAGCGGTGATTTGATTGAATATTTTCTATGTACTTTTCCATTAATATATTTCTTTTCTATTGTTTTCATTGAGGGAATAAATAGATTATGTTTTAATTCAATAAGATTATAAAATTTACTGAGAACTTTCATTTCTTTCTCAGTATCATATCTCCTATAACCCACATATTGTCTTACTACTGTCCAGTTCTTACACTCTACAAGAGGATTATCATTCTTGGTATATGGTCTTGATCTGGTGAATCCTATTTTAGCATCTTCTGTTTGAGTGTATTGATACAAATGATCATTTATAAACTCGCTTCCATTATCAGAATGGATATGTTTCATATTAAATGGTAATTTTTCTCGTATATCTTTAAGTGCATTACAAGTCCACACTCTTGCTTTATTCTTTAATATTCTTAATGATACCCAATCAATTAATGCATCAACTGTAGTTAGGGTATATAAAAAGTCCCCTGAAGGATTTCCGCCTGAATGGTGAACAAGGTCAATATCTATATATCCAAGTTTATTTACTTTTCTATCCCCATGTCTTTCAACAGGAATAAGTTTCTTTATGTGATTCACTCCTCTGTTTACACGATATCTCTGTTTGCTGTAATGCTTTTCTCTTTTTTTCTTTAATCTTCTGTCTATTGTTGCATGCTTTATCTGAAGTAATAATGCTTTGTTTTCTTCTGTTATGTCTAAAAATGCTTTACCACTCATCAGATGTTCTATGTTCTCTTCTATATATATTACAAGATGTTTTGATGATATACTCCCTGACTCTTTCCATACCTCATACAAATAATTATCAATGCAAGAAGGATGCTTATTCTTCCTGCCCCTTCTGTTTTCAGATGTCTTGCCTACATCACATTTATATTTAATATTGCCGTATTTTATATATTTGTCATGTGTTCTTAATAATTTCGCAGCATAATATCTTTTGTATCCTGTTGAAATAACTATTTCATCCAATATCTCTTTCTTCTGTTTTTTCCTTGACTTTTGATACTTTTTAGCATTTAATTTAATTATTGATCTTTTAGTTTTCATGGTGAATGCTCCTGCCGGGAGTGCTATTACCATAGCCCTTCTCCTTGTT
>CBDUZN010000266.1:0-2143 GCA_965371715.1 uncultured bacterium
CTATAAGATAGATTCCTGCTTTCGCAGGAATGACGGAATAAGAGAGAATATGCGTAATAATATAACAATTTATTATAATCACAATAGGAATAAAAATGGTTAATGTACTCTACTTTTATGCAATGATAATAAGTATTGTTCTTATTTATATTATTGGCGATATTTCAAAAATATTAAGAAATATTCTTGCAATCTTTATTTTTTTATATTCTCTTGTAAGTACTGTATTTGTAAATGAGGCTGGATTCACAATAAATGTAATGCAATCAATGAATTTGAATATGTCTTTTTCCTATTCAGGGATTGGTACATTGTTTGTGATTCTTAATCATATTGCTTTTGGAGTGATTCTAATTAATGTTTTGAACAATATTAATAAAAAGAGAGATAATGGATTTCTATTTAATATGTTCCTTATATTCTATTTAACAACATTACTTTTTATGTCCTCAAATTTATTTACCTTTTTTATTATGTGGGAATTCATATCAATACTCATATATTTTAATATTGGAATTTTTGATAAAAAAGAGAATTCTGGTCTAAAATATATTATAATGAATGCTCTTGGAGGAATGTCATTACTTCTTGCAATGGCAATGATATTTAATTTTACAGGTACATTGGATTTTGAGCGACTTTCATCCATATATTATCTTATTCCAAAATCACAGGCAATAGTAATTATTTTACTTTTTACATTTGCAATGCTTATAAAATCTGGTTTTTGGGGTTTGCATACATGGGTAAAGGATGCATATATGAGATCAAATACTTGTTTTACTGCATATATGTCATCTGTGCTTTCTAAGATAGGTATATTTGGTCTTATTCTTTTATTCTATAAAATATTCCCTTATAATTATGTTATTCAAATATTTACATTTAATAATATTCAGTTTTTTAGAATCTTCTTTACTATTGGTGGTTCTATTACCGCAATATTAGCAACAATTATGGCAATTAAAGAGCAAAATGTAAAAGCCATTTTAACATATTCATCAATAGCACAAATGGGTTATATTATTGCATCATTCGGACTTGGATACAGATGGTCTATTATCAGTATAATGATAATTACAACTGTACATCTATTGGTAAAAACATCTCTTTTCTCAGATTTATCATTTATTGAATATAAAACAGGAGAAACAGATGGCATAGAACTTGGAGGTTTGATCAAGGTTATACCATTCACATTTATATCAACATTAATATCAATTATTGCACTTGCAGGTATTGTTCCATTAATGGGTTTTGCTGCAAAATGGATTTATTTTGAGAATATGTTTATTTCAGGACATTATATTGCTCTGGTTATTTCCTTTTTGGCTTCCACGCTTGCATTTTTGTATTGCTATAAAATACTATCTGTTGTATTTTTGGGAATTCTTAATGAAAGAAACTCATCAATTGATTATTTCAATTCTTTTGGTGATTCTATTGTTACAATTGTAAATATGATTATTCCAATAGCACTTGTAGTTTTCGGGTTCTATCCTTATCCGGTTTTTAGATTCATATTTGAAAATATCAGCAAAATATTACCATCAGCAAATATTTTACTATCGGGTAATTTTATTGAATCATCTATTGGTTACTGGAACCCATTAAATACTGCAATTGCGGTTGTTATTATATTTGTGAGTATGTTCATAATTTTTGTGCTTTTAATGAAGAAACCTAAAAAAGTATCACAGTATGATATTGCAATGTCAGCCGAACCAATCAAAAGTCATTATAATTTACATTATGTAATGAATTTTTATGATGGATTTCTTGAGGTTGTTAAACCCATTGTTAGTAAAAGCTCTGAAAGATTCTATGGAAAGATTTACAAATTTGTGGAAGATATTTGTGATATATTAAGAAAATCACATTTGAATTCACTTACTTCAAAAAATATTTTAACAGGACTAACTATTCTTATATTAATTATTGTAATATGGAGTGCTGTATGAGTATCATATGGACAATATTGGGTGTAATAGGGGTTTATATTTACGGCGTATTCCTTATGGGACTTGGAAGAAGAATCAGTGCAAGGGTTCAATTAAGATATGGTCCTCCGGTATATCAGAATTATATTGATATACTAAAATTGTGGACAAAAAAAACGAATATTTCACATGGCATAATGTTT
>CBDUZN010000267.1:0-2139 GCA_965371715.1 uncultured bacterium
TCAATATATGAAGTTCCATCAATAGTATATTCAAGTTCTTTTACTCCTGACATATTATCTGTTGATGATATGGTTATTATTGATTCCTTTGTTAGATATATATCATCTCCACTAATATATGATGGCTCTGAATATTCAATAGTGCTTACAGGCGGAGTACAGTCAAAGTAGAATATCCGTGATTTCATTATACTATTACCTACATTATCTTCCGCTCTGAAGTACAATGTATCTGCATTATTTCCAAAATAATCAAGATAGAATAGATTCCCCGAATATTGGTTCCATATTGTAGCCAAATCAGGTGTTTCAACTGTATATGATATTTCCTTTATTCCTGATAATGTATCATCTGCTATGAGCCATATTGGTGTATAATCCGATATATACAGTTTGTCATCTGATTCTAACTGCGGTTCCCCAATAACAAGTTCTATTTCTGGGATTTCATTATCCTGTATAAATGAATATTCTACTATTCCACTTTCATTTCCGCAATTATCAGTTGCTGTTAATTCAATGGTTTTATTGTTGTAATCAGTTCCTGTAATAAAAAATGTATGATTTTGTATTGAATCCACATATACATCATTTGATGTTCCATCTATTATATACTGAATATTATCAATATAACTGTGATTATCTGATATTATAAAAGTTGCATTATTATCAGCAATTTGATAATACACATTATTATTATCAGTATAAAAATCATGAATATTCTTAAAGTAAATATCTGGAGCAGTATTATCAAATAGCATTGTTATTTCATCAGTCCCTGTATCTCCGTATTTATTATATGCTTCTGCCATTAATCCATATAATCCATCATTATACATCGTTGTATATACTTCCTGTGCTGAATATGAAGGTATACTATTATATTTTCTGATAATTCCACTACTATCAGATATTGCCCAGTCAATTTCACACATCTCATTATTAAGAACATTAACTCTTAATTCCTGCATACCTGCTATCCATCTATTATTCTCTGGACTGCTGATTTCAAATGGTATATTCCTATATACTTCAAAGTATCCTGTTTTTTGGTCACTAACATATCCATCTTCATCATAGGCAACTAAAACAGTATAATAATCACCTACCTCTGCTGGTTCTCCATTTATCCAGCCATCCCAGATAAATTTCTTAATGTCATATTCATCATTGACCCGATAAACTTTTGAAGCGATTTCATTACCATTAATATCATATAAGAATAATCCAATATTCGCAGTTCTTGTTGTTGTGAACTTAATTGTATCTTCATCTGTTATGCTATATATATTTGCTGGCAATTCATAGCCAGAAATAAATAGAATCTCTGGTGGGGTTTTATTATATGTAAAATCAAACATTTCGGTGGGACAGTTTTTAATATTACTTAAATAAACAGAATCTACTTTTAAAGTATCTAAAGGTTCAAAGTTTACAATTCTTCTTTCAGAATTTTCTAATGCAAATTCAAAAGCTTCTCCGTTCCCAATAAATATTCTGTTATGCCCGTCAAATAATTTTTCATTAGGAATAATAATATCAAAACATCCATTACTATCAATATATCCTGACCATCTATACACTATAAGAGTATCATCAATACCTGTTTCATCAGTTACCAAATCAAATAGATTATTCTCACTTCTCTTCTTTGCCAATTCCTGCTTCTCATTATACCAATACAATGCTTCATATATACTCTCCATTGGATCTGTTATCATAAATCCAATCTCTGAATTGGGGCTATCCTTCTTACCTTTTATTCTAATCCCTTCTTTGGTTTTAGAACATATCTCAATCTCATAAGGTTTTTCAGTATCTGTTTCATTAGTTCTTAATAAAGTAAAATATTTTGCATTTATTCCATCCTCCTCTGAACAATAATCCCATAAAATACTATATTCTAAATCATTGCTTGAATTATATGTTGATGCTGTAACTAATTGTATTAAATCTCCATTTTCATCAATCGAATAAATTTTGAAAAATTCATCTTTATTCTGATCAGTGATACCCAATTTTATCATATCATCTTGTGTTAAATAATATTTAATCTGTGGAAATTGTTTATCAGAATATTGAATATTATTAGGATATAATGATATAATCGGACACTTATATCCACCTAAATATGGTGTT
>CBDUZN010000268.1:0-2127 GCA_965371715.1 uncultured bacterium
CAGATAGTGTACAGGTAAGATGGTCATATATAACTCCCGGAGGCAGGAACGGACAAGATGGAGCAATAGACAATGTAATGCTTATTGGCGAATATGATGTTGTTTCCGATTATGGCAGTTTAACAACACCTTCAATCATTTATGCAGACCTTAATAATACATATCCAAGAAGTGTATGGGGATATATAAATTGGAAGCAAAATTCACAAAGTGATTCTATTTTGGCACAATTGGAATACTGTGAATCTGGTGTTTGGGCATTGATTCCTGATATTGACTTGTCAGGCAATTCAAATGGATTTGGAGGATCTGATGGAAATGGATATTCCAATAAAAATATCTCGGGTCTAAACAATTCAGTTTATGACACAATAAGAATTGTATTTAATATATATAGAAAATCTGTAAAGAGTAGTACAGAGCCATCAATAAGCGAAATTGAAATTGGCAGCAATCTTGCAAGTTTAACAAATATTGAATTAATTAATATCAGTGTTACTCCAAATGGTAATAATGTAATAATAAAATGGTCAGCAGAAAATGCAATATCTGGTAATTGGATAATTAAAAGAAGTAAGAACAATATTGATTATCAAGTTATTGGCAAAGTAAATACTTTTGCAAAGGAGCATTCATACACAGATAAATCATTGCCAAGTCAGGGTGAATGGTATTACAAAATTGCAATTGAGAAAACGGATGGTAGCATTAGTGAATTCGGACCTATAAAGGTAATGGCAGGACAATCTCTCAAGGTATATCAATTAAATGTTTCAGGAAATATTGTTAATAATGAAACAACAATCAAGTTTCAATTACCTGTAAAAAGTGAAGTAGAGATTTCAATATATGATATTTCAGGAAGACAAGTTGCTATACCTGTAAACATGATGAAGAATGCTGGTATATATAATTTAAAGATAGATACAGAGAAATACTGTAATGGTACATATTTTGTGAAAATGAAAGCAGGCTATTTCAGTGAAATTCAGAAATTCATTATACTGAAATAATAAACAGGGACGACCTTATATTCTCTTTTCTTTACTAGTGTACTCAGCGTACAAGTTACTTCTTATTGTCCGTAGGGGCACATCGTGATGTGCCTTCTTGAATCTTTATTTCTGATGAATAATGGACATATTGCATATTACAACTATTTCTGTATAATAATTATTATGAAAAAGAAAAAAATGATTAATATCTATTTGAATTATTTCATCATTTTAACAAACAAGGAATCCAATGAAAAGAGAAAAAACAATAAATACAATTAAAAGTATTTTAAAAAAGAACGGTGCGATTAAGATTAGTTTGTTTGGTTCTTTTTCAAGAAATGAAGAAAAACAGTGTAGCGATATAGATATATTAGTAAAATTCAATAGAAATATGGGATATTTTGAATTTATAAAAATAGAGAATGAATTATCAGAGAATATTGGCAGGAGAGTAGATTTAGTGACCGAAGAAGCAATAAATCCATTTATGATAGACAGTATAAAAAAAGACGAAATGTTATTATATGAAACAAAATAGAAATGATAAATTTTATTTACAACACATATATGAATCAATTCTGCAAATAGAAAATTATACCGAAAATATTAAATGTATAAAAGAATTCTTATCTAATAAATTAGTGCAGGATGCGGTAATAAGACAATTAGAAATAATTGGAGAAGCATCTAAAAAGGTTAGTATGACAACAAGGAAAAAATACGATGATATTCCTTGGAAAGAAATGACTGGTATGAGAGATAAATTAATACATGAATATTTTGGAGTAAATATAGTATATATATGGGAAACTGTTAATAAAGATTTGCCTGACTTGAAACAAAAATTTGATGATATTTTAAATTTGTCATAACAGAACAACTCCTTGATTCCTTTTAATCTATATAAATCATCTAGCAATTAATAAAACAAAAACATACAATTAGTTGATATAAATATTTGATAAATTATATCTATGAATGAATCAGTATTAATCCATATCTGCCCCTCATCCCGCATCCTGCTCTTGGTGCATCATTCTTTTTTTCCATGTCATTCCTGCGAAGGCAGGAATCCATCTTTATCACTGCATCTCCGCTCTTTCTCTGTCCGAGCATTGCGAGTCGAAGG
>CBDUZN010000269.1:0-2126 GCA_965371715.1 uncultured bacterium
GATGGATATTCTGATATAATTATTGGAGCAAGACAATATGATAATGGAGAAGAAGATGAAGGTATGGCATTTGTATATTATGGCAGCAGCACAGGACCATCAACTACGGCGGACTGGATGGGAGAGGGTAATCAGATAGGTGCTTGGTATGGAGTTAGTGTCTCATCAGCAGGAGATATGAATGGAGATGGGTATTCTGATATAATAGTTGGAGCAAATTATTATGATTATTCAGGAAACAGCAATGAAGGTACTGCATTTGTATATTATGGAAGTAGTACAGGATTATCAACAACAGCGGATTGGATAGGAGAAAGCTATAGCGGTCAGACAAATAGTTATTATGGAGTCAGTGTATCATCAGCAGGAGATGTGAATGGAGATGGATATTCTGATATAATTGTTGGAGCAAATTCGTATACTTATGGAGAAAGCTATGAGGGTTGGGCATTTGTATATTATGGCAGCAGCACAGGACCATCAACTACGGCGGACTGGACAGGAGAGGGCAATCAGGTAAGTGCTAATTATGGATCAAGTGTATCATCAGCAGGTGATGTTAATGGAGATGGATATAGTGATATAATTATTGGAGCAACTGGATATGATAATGGAGAAATCGGAGAAGGGACTGCTTATGTATATTATGGCAGCAGCACAGGACCATCAACTACGGCGGACTGGACTGGAGAAGGCAATCAGGCAAGTGCCTGTTATGGAATTAGTGTATCATCAGCAGGTGATGTTAATGGAGATGGATACTCTGATATAATTGTTGGAGCATATTATTATGATAATGGAGAAAACAATGAAGGAGCTGTCTTTGTATATTATGGCAGCAGCAGTGGACTTTCCACAATAGCGGATTGGATGGGAGAGAGTAATCAGGCAAATGCTTATTATGGAAGGAGTGTATCATCCGCAGGAGATGTTAATGGAGATGGATATTCTGATATAATTGTTGGAGCAAATTCGTATACTTATGGAGAAAGCTATGAGGGTTGGGCATTTGTATATTATTTTTCGGGACCCAATATTGAAGCAAATTTCAATCCTTATGATTTTGGTAATGTTGAAATAAATCAATTATGTTCAATCAATGATTTGATAATAACCAATACAGGGAATGAGATGCTAAATATAGATTCAATGAAGATAAATTCAATCTATTTTGCAATAGATTCAAATTATACATATCCGTTAAGCGTGGATACAGGGCAGAATTTTTCATTAAAACTCAGAGCATTATCATCAGATACAGGGATATTTACAGATAGAATGGAAATATATTATGGTATAAAACCTGATACATTAATAGAAATAACAGCACATTTTGGAATACCGGCAATAATTGATTCTGCTAAAGCAAATGATGGGATTAATCTGGTCCCTGGTATTGATGATGATGATTTTGTATATTTATTCTTTAATCAAAGAACAAATGGTTTTAATATAGATGCAGTTAATATTGAATCTGTATTAAATCTTTCAAATGGACACCATTGGGTGGACGGATTTGGAGAAATTGATACTGCATATTGGAATTCATCTCAAACAATATTGAAAATCCAATTATCAACAGAAAACTTTAATCCAACAATAACAGTAGGAGATACAATATATCCTGATTCGTCATCAATTATAGGAACATTAAATGGTTTTGTATGTCATTACCCGGTCGTACTTGGGGGAAGTTTCGGAGTAACAGGGATTATTGACAATCATATTAATATTAATTCAGGAACAGGATTAACAATATCATTAAGCAAAATCAAATATACAGTAGGAACAGATAATAATATGATAAAGATATATGATATTATAGGGAAATTAATGTATAAAAGAGAGAACAAAAAAGTGGGAACATATAATGTGAATAGAAATGAATTTCCATCAGGCATATATTTTATACAATTATATGATAATGATAAAATTATTCAGCAGAAAATGGTGAATATTCAATAAAGACAATCAATGGAAGGATAATTGTGTGGTTACAAACCTGCCAATTATTTTATTTGATTGTGTGAGAAAAAGAGAGAAAAATGAGATAGTTCATTTTTCGACTACAATCAGGGTAGGCAAAGAGAATACTGGATACCGTATCAAGTACGGCATGACACACT
>CBDUZN010000270.1:0-2125 GCA_965371715.1 uncultured bacterium
ATATGATTCAATATTTACTGTTGGATCCACAACCTTTTTTGATTCAAGCAATGTAATGTATCCTTTTTCTATTATAAACTTCCTATCAATATAGTAATAGTATCCTCTTTTCACTTCAGCATCTCCAGAAATCCTTAATATATCTGCATTTTTAAAAATTCGTATATCACCACCAAGTTCAACATCAAGAATTTCATTTTTCAACCATAATCCCCCATCTGATTTTACCTTAATATCAATCATTGTTGAATCTATTGCCGTAACTTCATAACTTTCAGTTGTATTAATTAATGGTATAGTAGAAACCCCATTCCGTACATAAACTGATCCTGTGATTTTCGGAACCGTAGAACTGCCGCTTACATTTATTTTGCAATCACCAGTTACATCAATGTTATCAATGCCCTGAATACTGATTTTATTAGCAATTATATTAAAATTGTATCTGTCAAACATGTATCCCTTTTTTGTAACCGAACCATGAACCAACAAATCTCCATCTCCACTTATTCCATTTACTTCTTTTATAATCAGCGAATCCCCTTTAAAGTAAGCATTCCCGCTAATGTTTGTTACACGGGTTCCCAAATCAACAATATTTACATCAATTCCATTTAAATACATATCTCCGGATAATAATGGATTATCAAGTGATCCACCTATATGTGCTTGTATATCAGCATATCCATCATTTATTACAAAAATATCAAAAAGCGGCACAAAATATGTTCCATCTATGTGATTCAAATCAAGATCAATACTAATTGAATCATGACTTAAATCCTTAAAATCAGTAAAAAACACTTTCCCATTAATATTACTTGTATATTCTCCAGAAGAAAATGATAATTTATCAATATTCATTGTATTATTTACCAAATTTGTTTTTACATTAATTGAATCAATTTCTATTCCGTAAAAATTTAAATCTGAAGAATTAACAATTACTTCAACATTCGGATTATCAAATGTACCAAAAGCAGAAATATATGCGAAAAAGTCCCCAGTTATATTTCCATTTGATAATCTGTTTATTAACCCGAAAGAATCCTCAGAAAATTCTGCTTGCATTTTTAATGAGTCATTTATCATTGTAAATGAAAATGATGTGCTCATGCCATCTCCGTAAATATCTACATCACTTATCTCTATGGTATCTTTGCAAACATTGATATAAACCGGTTTTGATAAATAAATATTACTATGTTCATTCTCTAATATCATTTGTCTTATCAATCCATAAAATCTATTATGTATTTCATCATAAACAAAATCACCTTCATATTCAAAAAGACCTACATTTGAAAATGCAGATATGCTTGTATATATATTGTATCCATTCTTAACAACTTCAAAATACATAATAGGAATATTGTATCCTTTATATTGAGCATTAACACCATTTAGTGTAAATAATACATCAGGAATTCTGTTTTCAGTAGTTTCTAAAAAGCCGGATAATCTAATATTTGATATTTCAATATCATTATAACTAATGTCTTCAAAATCAAGTTGAAATTCCGCACATGGATTCATCCAACCACCACTTATCTCAATATTTCCATTAATCAATCCATTAGCATATATACTTGTTGATTGCTGAATAAAACTCAATATAGGAAACTCATCAAAATATAGATTTAGATTACCTTCATCTGCTTTTATCTTACCCTTAACTGATATCAATCCATTATTATAAAGCAAAGTGAATTGATTAGTACAAAACATATCTTGAATATATGATAATGATCCATCAATAATTTTAATACTATCTTCCCCTATTTTTCCATCAAAATTATTCACAAAAAGTGTAATATTTGAAAAATCACTAATTTTCAATCCAACATTCCCTTTTACTCCAAAATGTAAATATTTACTAAGTAATGGAAATTCTGATGATTCAAATTTATTAATTTTTAATTCAAATTCCGATGAAGGAAATTGATTGATTTCTATCATTCCGGTTGCATATATATCAGCGAATTCATTATTAATTGTGATTTTTTTCAGTATTATAGAATCATTTCTTAAAGAAGCATCTATTTCCGAATTACTTATTTCAATTGAATCAATAATAATATTATTAAAATGCATAAAAATATTAATGTAATATTCATTTGAATAT
>CBDUZN010000271.1:0-2108 GCA_965371715.1 uncultured bacterium
CGGATATGTGTTTATTCCATCTGTACAACTTATTTTTTGAGCATTTGTAAATCCGCTTGGTGATAGTTTTCTTTCCCAAATATCATTTGTATTTATATCTTCTTCTACTTCCCATACAAATGTTGTATTGTATCCGTCAAAATCAATAGAAGGATTAAGACATAGTTGACCAGGATTATTAATTAACCAATAGTCATACCATACTTCATCAGTTATATCCCATAATTTCGTTATCAAATTATTATCATTATCAATACAGCCAACAAGATGACTTTCATCAACATCCTGTATATATCCTGCTGTTATTGGTGATGCTTTGGGAATGATTCCTTCAATGCTGCCGTCAAATCTGAACACCGTATCAAGTTCTATATAATCAATAGCATCATCAATCCATTTACCGAATATTATATCCCCTTTTTCTACATTCAATTGTCTATACCCAATATATGAACCGTATTTATTTGTATTGCTTTTTGCTCCCTTTAATGTGGGTTCTGAGAGCCACATTATTTCAGGATAATTGAATGTATCTACTGGTGTCCAGGGTGAGGTCATTATTGAATATTGTAATCCACTCCACATTGCAATTAAACCTGCTTCTGTTTTTACTAATGTTGGATTCTCTCCTTCTCCAATTTTCTCTACATGCCAATAATCATTCTGTATTCCTCTATCAGCTACAATTATATTATCACCATCTGAATATGATAAAATATATTTCTGATTATCATAATCAAAAAGAAAGCTGTTTTGATTATTCTTTCCTAATGCATTGGGAATTGATGTTAGCATTGTTGGATTTAATTCGCTGCTTATATCCAAATAGTTATCTTTTGTAAATGAAATATTGATTTGCTCTGTAAATTGAATATATCCGGGCAAATATATTTCACCCTCCGAATTGGTGAAACCCTCATAAAAATATCCTGTGTTATTTGATTCCGCTATTACTTTAACACCAGGTATGTATTCTCCATTATATTTTCCTTTTACTTTTATTACTATTTCATTTTCATCTAAAACAGGAGTTTCTTCTGGAATATCACATTCCAGTTCATCTTCTATTAATGTGAGAGTTCTATTGTCCTGTTGTGATGTCTCTAATGATTTTATATCCAATTCATATATGTCATCAATAAATTGCGGATTGACATTTTCATATAAAATGGATTGGGTACCATTTATCCATTGATTTATAATATCACCGGTTGGAGTTTTTAAAATGATTTCTGCATTTCCTTTTAAGGGTTCCTGTTCATAAAGATCAAGTAAGGTAATTTCAAGATTATTATTGTAATTTAACAATAAGTTTTCTGTATTTAATTGAGTTGTAAAAAATTGATCAATATCAGGTGTTGAATAAATAAAATCAATACAATAATGAAGTTCTTGTTCTCCATTACCAGGAATTCCTATCTGATATTTAACATATAAATCTACATTTTGTGGAATTCCATCAATTTTTATAGTAGTTCCATCTTTTAATTGATATTCCCTATTTCCCAAACTCTTCAACTCCATATCCATAATTGGTGGATATCGTAAAACCGGATAATCCTCATTTTCTTCTGTTATTTTGGTTCCGAATGGAACCCAAATATAGATTGAATCATCTACCAATACATCATTGTAATAATATCTTGTTATATTCATAACAGTGTATCCACGATCTATTGTTGTAAATACATATCTGATTACATCACCATTATCAAAGTATATTTCATAATTAAATGGTCCTTCAAAACTTGTCTGTATAATCACAGTATAATCCGGAATACTTACTGATAGTTTTGCATCCGGCAAAAGAAATTCCTCTGCAATAATAGTTGGTATTGCTTTTTCTATTCCAAAAATATTTGGAATATAATTGTACGCTCTTGGAATTGTTAATTTAATTCCATTGATATCCAATTTATTTACTTCGGTAAAGAATTCATATTCTCCTCCTGTGCCTTCTTCTATTATGTTCCATTCAGAGGAAAGAACTCCTAAGTCAAATTCATCTGAAACCTTTTCAATACCAAATAGAAATACTCCAATGATAAGTATCACCATTGAATAAATAATTTTTCTCATACTTCCTCCTTTGTTAATAAATAATTTGT
>CBDUZN010000272.1:0-2093 GCA_965371715.1 uncultured bacterium
ACAAATAATAGATGTAGTTATTGATCAGGCTGATTATACTGTTACGGGTATTAGCAGAGTAGATTGTAAATTGCAAACTCCTGTATTTATCCCTGCAAATGGCAGATATTGGATTGAGGTTCAACCATCAAATGTTTTTGATGATAATGGACAAACAGGAATAATGGCTCAACCAGGTGTAGGAAATGGACAGGAATTCTATTTTAAATTTCCTACATTAGGATACAGCGATTGGACAACTGCTACTGTTGTATTCGGAGCTCCAAATGAAATAGGAATTGTTCTTTATGGCAGAGAGATTGCTGACAATCATTTCTGGGATTTTGAGACAGGTCCTCAGGGATGGACACATACAAATGGTACTGCTTTTCCAGGAGGCTGGATGGTTGAAGTATCTGATTATAATATAAATGCTATGTCACCGGAACCCGGAGATTCATCAATGTGGATTGATTCGGAATCATACGGAGCAACAGGTTTAATAGACACATGTTATTCACCCGCAATAAAAACACCATCTGAGATGAAATGGCTTAGATGGGGATGTGGATATCAGCATGCAGGCAATGATACATTCACAGTTGGTCTTGCAGTATGTTCAAGTGGTGTATGGATCAATCCTGTAGAGTTTAGAAGATATGACATAGGTATGGGTTCAAATATATGGGATTCTGTTGATGTATCTGCTTATAATTATGCTGATTCGGTTAGTGTATTTTTTGCGTATTCAGGCAATAATTCACACTATGCATCATTTGATAATATATTCATATATAGAGATATTGGGCATGATGTAGGGATATCCGATATTACCAGTCCTGCTGCAGGTTATATTAGTGTTGGCAATTATGATGTAATTGCGCAGATCAATAATTTTGGTGATCATGCTGAATCATTTGATATTACTGCAATTGTATATGATACAACAGATTCATGGAATCAAATCTTTAATCAAACAATTACATTAACAGATCTTCCTTCATTAACCGATACATTACATAATTTTGGCTCAGTATCAATCACTGATGATGGAGTATTTTACACAGAAGTATTTACTTCAATGGATGATGATTATTTTTTCAATGACACAATGAATATGATTTCAAGAACAAGAAATGATCTTGGAGATGTTATATTTGAAATGGATGCAGAAACAATATGTATGGACAATCAACTACTTGGCATTGAATTTGATGGTACATATTTCTATATAACAGGCGGTAACAATGCTGTTGATCCTAATAAGGTATATGTACTTGATACATTGGGTAATTTAATATGGACAATGGATCAACCGGGTCATTCCACTTCATGGGGCTGGAGAGATATCACATGGGATGGAGTATATTCGGGACCAGACCGTATTGATACATTATATTCCAGCGTTGATGGTAATGTTGATAAATTTGGTATAGATCTATTAACTGGTACTCTGGATTATTATGGTACATTTCCTGGTCCACAATTTCCCAATCGTGCATTGGCATATAATCCGAATAATGATTATTTCTATACTGCAAGCTTTGGATCTGATTGTTATAAATTCAGCAAGGACTCCATTAATATTGACCAGGAACCCAATACATTTGCGAAATATGGTGCTGCTTATGATACCGATACTCTGTATGGGGATCTTGTATGGTGGCATACACAGGATGGTTCAGGATATCATATCATTCAAACAGATGCAGATTCAATGCATTTTACAGGTATTGAGTTTGATTATGTCCCAACATTGCAAACAAGCGGTATGGCAGGAGGATTAAGTTTTTATGAAGGATTTAGAGGAGCAGATGTGCTTTTTGCATTGGCTCAGGGTGAACCGCATGATGAAATTGTTGGTATTTATGTTAGATCTGATCTAACAACAGGTATAGAAGATGAGAGAAATCCAATTGCTTCCAATACATTATTATCCATACCAAATAAAATTGGATTTGGTGAAATGTCCTTTACAGTACAGGGTAATAGTATAGTAAATATTATTGTTAGAAACATAGATGGACGCACTATACAGGAATTTAACAATGTAAAACCAGGTACAATTCTTAGATTGAATGGAAAAGAAATGGTCTCAGGCATATACTTTATTT
>CBDUZN010000273.1:0-2069 GCA_965371715.1 uncultured bacterium
ATTCTTTATTAATGATCCGGAAGTTATTGCCATTGGAAGCAGAATGTTTAGGATTACTGCATATTCAGTACTGTTTTTCTCTATTATGATTATATTCAATGGAGCATTTCAGGGTTCCGGACATACAGTACCTGTATTTGTTCTTCAAATATCAAGATTATGGCTGTTTAGAGTACCATTTGCCTATTTCTTTGTTAATTATCTTCATATGAAACATGATGGAATATTCTGGGCAATGTTCATTAGTAATTCAGTAGTTACATTGATTGCATTTATATGGTTTAGAACAGGTAGTTGGAAAAAAATGATTGTAAAAAACACTAAAAAAATAAATGATAATATTAATATTGAATAATTACAATAATCAATAAGGAGTTAATATGAAAAGAATTTTAATTATTCTATACATTTTTCTGATAATAAGCAGTTGTGCGAAATTTAATAAAGCTGATATTAATAAACTGACCCCACCAAAAGCAATGAAAAAAGCGCATATTACCGAAATCCACAATATGAAATTATCCGATGATTATTTCTGGATGCGTTATCTAAATGATGATGTACTTGATTATATTAAAAGGGAAAATTCATATACTGATGAAATAATGAAGAAAAATGAAAATCTAATTGAAGTTATATATACTGAAATGATTGGCAGGTTAAAAGAAGATGATATATCTGTTCCATATAGAATGGGTAATTATATTTATTATTATAGAACAGAGAAAGGAAAGCAGTATCCAATTTATTTAAGGAAAAAAGCAGAAGAAAATTCCAAAGAACAACTTCTTCTTGATGTAAATGAAATGTCAGATGGTTATACATTTTTTGATATAGGAGAGATGCAAATATCCCCTGATGAAAATCTACTTATGTATTCTATTGATACTACAGGAAATGAAGTTTATTCATTATATATTATAAATATAGGAACCAGAGATGTTTTAGATGAAGGGATCAATAATATGTCTAGTGCAGAATGGGCTTCAAATAGCAGAACAATTTACTATACAGTTGAAAATGAGGCTTCAAGACCATACAAGGTATTAAGACATGAAATATTTACAGATGCAATTAATGACAAAGAATTGTTCAGAGAAGAAGATGATCAATATTGGGTATGGTTATCAAAATCACAAGATAATGAATATGTTTTTATTGGCGCTTCAAGTAAATCAAGTTCTTATATGATGTATATTGCTGCATCTGATATTGATGGAAATTTTAATATAGTAAAGAAACAAGAGGAAAAAGTAAAATATTATGCTGAACATCATAATGGAGTATTCTATATCATAACAAACAATGATGCATATAATTATAAAATCAGTTATCTGGATGTTGATAAACTCACAAGTGGAGTATGGGAAACATATATTAAGGAAAATGAAAATATTACAATTGAAGGCATATATATATTTAAAAACTTTATGGTATTACCGGAAAGGAAAAATGGATCTCAAGCATTAGAAATTATTAATTTAAATACAAATGAAAAACATCATCTTAATATGGAGGAAGAAACATTTTCATTTTGGATAAGCAAAAATCCTGAATATGATACAGACTTATTTAGATTTACATATTCATCATTTATAACCCCATCAACTGTATATGATTATGATATGAGAAAAATGGAACTTATTAAATTAAAAGAAAGAGAAATCCTTGGTGGATATAATAAGAATGATTATACTACTAAAAAGATTGATGTATTAGCATCAGATGGAGAACTAATCCCCGTATCCATTGTATATAAAAAAGGCATTAAAATGGATGGTTCTTCACCTTTAATACTTAATGGATATGGAGCATATGGGTCAAGTAGTGATCCTTATTTTTCATCAATAAGATTATCACTTTTGGATAGAGGCATTATATTGGCTATTGCTCATATAAGGGGTGGTGGAGAGAATGGAAGAAAATGGTATGAAGATGGAAAATTGTTAAATAAGAAGAATACATTTACGGATTTTATTGATTGTGGTGAATACCTTGTTAATCACAAATATACAAGCTCAGATAGAATGATAGCAAGGGGAGGCAGTGCGGGAGGACTTCTTGTAGGT
>CBDUZN010000274.1:0-2050 GCA_965371715.1 uncultured bacterium
ACAATATACCAAACTCCGTCCCCGCTTATCTTATGTTATATTGGTAAGTTAGAAGAAATTAAAATATTATTATCTTTCTGGAAATTGTATTAGTTTCTGTTTTTAGATTGATAAAATATATACCTTTGGGATAGGTAGATAAGTTTAGTTTGTATGTTCCTTGTTTATTATGGATCTTGTTTGTTATCTCTCTTCCTGTTATATCATATATGGTTAATGTTGCGGGAGAAAATGTAGTATAGTCAATAGTCGATAATCGATAGTCAATAGTCAAGACAGGGTCAATGGTCAATAGTTGATGGTCAATAGTCGGTTGTTCGTTTATCCCAGAGGGATCAAAACTGCCTGTTATAATTATTGGCTTTTTAAGATATGAATAATTCCTCTCATCCTTTATACTTATTGAATCTGGCTCTATTGTATCTCCTACCTGTATTGTCGGCAAAGATGTGTCTGTTGATAGGAATACTACCATTTCATTATTATTGTTTATATGACTTATATATTTTATGTTGTTATCTCCATCATACCAGCTATGTGAATTATTCAATGTTAATACTGCATCCAAATCAATTATACTTGTATCAATTGGTATAATAGGATAATTAAAATACAATTTTACATAATCATCATAATCAATACCATTTGCTGCATTTCTACCATCGCTTGCTACTGCACTGTCTATCTCTATCTGCACTTCTATGCCTGCCTGTAGTTCAATTGTATCTATACTACCATACCAGTCATTACTATATACAACTATTGTATCTGTTATATAACCAATACTATCTGAATATATATTTATATTTACTACCATTGAATCACCTGCATTTATTGAACATGGATATATTGGGTCTATTATCGTTAATTCATTCTCTTTTATTAATTTCATAGAATCAATGATTACAGGTAATTCATCTATTGAATACAGATAAAAGCTATCTGTTTCAAGCGTACTAATCAAATGATTATTTATATTCATTGGATTATCATAGTGCAGTTTACTTAATAGGGATTTTTCTATTATGTATATTTGGGCAACTATAGGGAATGTTGTTAAAGGCAAACCAGGGTCAGATGCTCCGCTCCATATTATTTCATCAATACCATTGCCATTAAAATCATAGACCCGTACATGGCTGCCGCTGAATGTATCATTATCCATTTCCCATACCTTTACAAAGCTATCATTGCCCATTATTTCATAGACCCTTAATATACAACCTGCACATACTATTATCTCATTTGCACCATCCCCATCAACATCTCCAATATCATAATCACTGCCACAATAAATATTTGGAACGGCTCCATAATCCTTTCTGAAATATTCTATACTTATTCTTTCATACTGTGTATCATTTATACATTCACCTATTGTAAAACTCCATTCACAGGGAGACATTAGATAGTTTAATCCTCCTGTAATAAATTCATTTTTCCCATCTCCATCTATATCGTTTAGTATGCCTGAATAATGGCTCCCATTTCCCCAGCCAATATCATCACATCTTAATTCGAAACTATCATTATTTAAATTTGTTGCTTCCCAAAATGTCTGTCCTCTGCTTGTTCCTGCTATTACATCTACCAAACTGTCATCATCAATATAGCCAACAGCCATTGATGATATTTCCCTATCCTCTATTAATACATAATCAAAATAATAACTATTATTTCCATCACTACTCATATAATACCAGCCGTCGTCTGAATATGTTGGGTCTGCTCCGAATATCCTATCTATTCCATCTGTTTTGAATAAACTTGTATTCCCCAGATATCTACAACCATTATAGAATGAATCACTCTCCCATGTTCTTACTGTATATATTTGATTGGTATCTAATTGCTCCATTACTGCTGTTTTCTTGTCATAAGCAATACTATATCCTAATAGTTCAATAAGTCCATCATTATCAAAATCACCTATCTCTGTTATTGCTAATGAATCTATGTTTGTTTCAAATTCAAAACTATCACCTGTAAATCTGAATACTACTGTTCTATATCCATCAGGTGGTGATGGATATTGAATGAATATTTTTGG
>CBDUZN010000275.1:0-2043 GCA_965371715.1 uncultured bacterium
AATATGCTATTTAAATTGCCTATTTCAAATATCATAGAAAATAATATTAACAATTTTATATTAGCAAAGGACTTTATTATTAAAAGAAAAAAAGAAGGGAAAATTACAGAAATCAATGTAAGAAATTATATTGATGATATTGAAAGAGGAGATAATCTTATAAGAGTTATTTTAAAATATAATACTGTAGGAAATATTAAATTTGATGAAATAATGAAAAACATTATTGGATTAGAAGGAATAGAGGATATTGAAATTTATAGAGAAAAATTTTATAAAAAAGAAGAAAACATGATTACTGAAGTAGAGAATTTATGAATTCATTGTATATAACAAGGTTACACAATGATATTATTATTGCATATAGAAGCAATGAAAAACTTACTGAGATTATGGTAGAAAATGATGAGAATCAATCCATTGTAGGAAATATTTACAAAGCAAAGGTTATTGCCATATCAGCTGGTCTTAATGCTGCATTTGTTGATTATGGAGAAAAGAAAAAGGGATTTTTACCCTTAAACAGTGCTGATGGGAAAATTAGTTTTAATTTGGGAAATGAAATTGATGAAGTGGTTCAATCAGAAAGGGTTATTCATGTTGATGATGAAATACTTGTTCAGATTGAAAGAGATGAAATAAGTACAAAGGGAGCCCGTCTCACATCATACATAACAATACCTGGTAATTTTATGGTATTTATGCCGGACATTCATTTTGTAGGTGTATCCAAAAAGGTCATGGATAGGAAATTTAGATCTGAGATTAAAAAGTATATGTATACATTTATTGAACAAGATATGGGTGTAATAATCAGAACAGCTGCTTATGATGCAAGTAAACCAAGAATAAAAAAAGAATATAAAGAATTGGTTAATATGTGGAAACATGTTATCAAAAAAACTGATAAAATTGAAACACCAGCACTTCTTTACAAGGAGAGCAGTTTTATTATTAAAACAGTAAGAGATATTTTAAAAAAGGGTTTGGATGAGATTGTTATTGATTCAAAGGATATTTATAATGATATAATGAGATATTTTTCTTTTGTGAATCCACGAATGAAAAAGAAGGTTCAATTATACCAATTCACAGTTCCTATGCTTTCGTATTATGATATAGATAAGGAAATGGAGCAAATATTTAATCCCAATGTATATTTGAAACATGGAGCATATATTATTATTGAACAAACAGAGGCACTTACTACTATTGATGTAAATAGTGGTAGAATGTCTAAAAGTGCCGATAAGAACAATTTAATTACAACTATTAATTTAATGGCAGCTGAAGAGATTGCCAAGCAGTTAAGATTGAGGGATATTGGTGGAATTATTGTTGTTGATTTTATTGATATGAAGGATGAATTCAGCAGAAGGAAGGTTGTTAGTGAATTTAAGAAGCATTTGAAAAGTGATCGCTCAACCACAAAGGTACATAAAATTTCAAGACTTGGTCTTGTTGAAATGACAAGAAAACGGGTAGGTCCATCAATGGTTGATCATTTTGTTGAAGAATGCGAACATTGTAAAAGCAGGGGATATACCCCAAAACCTGTATATACTGCATTGAAGTTTTTAAGATGGGTAAAAGATAATGGTAAGAATTTCAGGAAAGATACACTTATTATAAATGCTTCAACAGGTATTATTAATGAAATAGAAAACAATCTTAGTAATTATCTTATTGATATAATGCGTGATTGGCAGGTAAATATAAAGATTGAAGAGAATAATAATATAAGAAAGGGATTTTTAGAAATATATTCCAGGAATAGATTGGAAAGGATTGCAACAATAAATTAGCGAAGAGAAGTATCTGGTTGGGAGGGTTTGGAACCCTCCCGTACAAACAAATGATATTGTCCTTCTCTCCGCAGAAAAGTATCTTTGTTCGGTTCTTCTTCTTTGGAAAGGTTTATTCCGAGTAATTCGAGGAATATATTGAGCAGGTTTATTCCGAATAATCTGAGGAATAAATTACGCAAGTAATCTGAGGAATAAATTACGCAAGTAATCTGAGGAATAAATTACGCAAGTAATC
>CBDUZN010000276.1:0-2018 GCA_965371715.1 uncultured bacterium
GCTCTTCCGCTAACCAAAGCAACAATTACAGCATTGCGTACATCATATGCCGCATCCCTTGATTTTAAAACAACATGTCTCCTACCTACAGGTTTTGATAAATTTGCCCACCAGACTTCTCCTTTGCGCATATTAAAACTCCTTATCCAATGCTTCAGTCTGATTTTTTTCAAGATGTTCTATATTACCTGTGTTTTCTTTAATTCTCTTATAGCCATCAATATATTTGTTGATTTTTAATTGCTTATCTTTTTTTGCAAAAAAGAATTCAATTATTTCCTGTACTAATACACTTCTATTAACACTTTTCTTCTTTTTTTCCTGTTCTATTCTTTCATAATCCTCTTTTGGAATAGTAACTGTTAATCGTGATTTTGACATAATTACCTCTTTTGTATTATATTTATTCTACTATTATCTTATAATTATTATACTATTATAAAACAATTTGTCAATCATGTATTTCCAATAATTCTTACCCGCCCGTAGGGGCACATCGTGATGTGCCTTCTTATTATCGAAGGGTCTCCGCCAGCGTACTCAAGACAACAACATAGGGACGCGCTCGTTGATTTTGTTGATTTCTTATAAGATTAATAGAAAGGGGTCGGAGGTTGCAAATTTGTAATTATACAAAAAGACAATAGATTTCCAAGGTATCTGAATGATGAATTCCGCATTAAGTACAGGATAACACGATCCTTCGACCATGCTCAGGATTTCCCAAGGGGTCAGGGGTCGGAGGTTGTAATTTTGTAATTCCTTGTAAGTGTAGCGTATTTAATGGTTTGGGAGGACTTGGTGGGAGGGTTGCGAACAACATATTCTTCGGATTACTCAGAATATGCCAGTACCAAAATTTCAAGGAACGCTAGTAAAGAAAAGAAAGAGAAGAAAACATATGAAAGAATGAAGGTCAATAAGGAGATTGTTCGCCTCACCACAGCGAGTCTTCGACACGGCGAATTTTCAACCCCATCACTCCGTTCATTGCAATAACAGCGAAAATACTGGATTCAGAAGATTAACATATTCTTCAAATTATTCAGAATATGCTTCAATCGCGACATTATATGGAAAAAAAATATCAATGTTGATAATAAAATTGCCACGCTTTGCTTACAATGGTAAAGACACGGTTCGTTCTTTAATGCACATTTTCACTTTACAAATCAAAATTATTTTATATAATTGAATTTATGAAGAAAATATTATTGATTATTTCAATCCTTTGTGTTGTTTTGCTTAATGCAGAAATTTATGATGATTATATGGATTCACTTGAAACAGCATTTTCAGAGAATAATATTCAAAAAATGCTTAACATATCCAATGTTCTGATTGATTATGATTCTTCAAAAGCAGAGGGGTTTTATTATAAAGCATATGCGTATTATTTAAGCAATCTTAATAAAAATGCATTATCATTTGTTAATATGTCTATTTCAAGAAATATGAATGTGGAAAATGAATATCTTAAATTACTTATAAATAGAAAATTGAAAAAATCAGATTTTATTCAGGATATAAATAAGGCAATAATTAAATATCCTTTAGATATCAGATATCTTAATTTGAAATCATCTGTATTTATTAGTTTGAACAAACTGGATTCAGCATTATGCTACTCATTAAAAACTCTTAAATGTGATCCAAGAAATGAAGAAGCAATGTACAGAGCAAGTATTATTTTATACAATAGAAAATCATATAATGAATCAACAAATTTGTTAAAAGATCTATTTGTTATGTATCCTGATAAAAAATATAGTTTATTATTATCAAAAGCATATATGAAATTAGGAAAACATAGTAAAGCAGTGGCTATTGCTGCTTCTCTTATTGGTACAGAGTTCAATTATGATGCATTTAAATTACTGACATACAATCTATTCAAGAAAAGTAAATTTGATTCCTGTTCATGCATACTTATGAAAATGCGCATCATATATCCGGATTCATCTTATCCATATACCAAACTTGGACATATATATGCATATAACAACAAAACAAGGATA
>CBDUZN010000277.1:0-1917 GCA_965371715.1 uncultured bacterium
TCCCCACCATCGTACTCAGCATACAAGCGTAATAGATACTTCTTCTCGTTCTATTGATTTAAATAAAAAAGGGGCTTATAAAAGCCCCTTTTTTATTATCTACTGAAATTTAATTTTAATATACTTTTTCCGATATTAATTTACCCTGCAGGAACAATGCAAGATAATCACCGCTACCTGCCTTTGAATCAGTACCACTCATATTAAATCCGCCAAATGGATGCACTCCAACAAATGCTGCTGTACATGGCCTATTCAAATACAAATTACCTGTCATTAATTCCTTTTTCGCCTTTTCAAGATGTGTTCTACATGATGAGTGTACTGCACCTGTTAATCCATAGTCCGTATCATTGGCAATCTCAATAGCATGGTCAAATGAATCTGCTTTAATAATAGCCAATACGGGACCAAATATCTCTTCCTGCTCAATTACATCACCAGGTTTTATATCTTTGATTATTGTTGGTTCAATATAGAATCCGTTTTCAGGACCTTTATTTCCACCAAGAACAAGAGTTCCTTCTTTTTTACCAATTTCAATATATTCCATAATCTTTTTCTGAGCTGCTTCATTAATAACTGCACCCATATTATGATAATGAATATCTGAATCAAATTCCTTTATATCAATCATTTTTATTTTCTTAGATTTTTCTACAACTAATTTAATAACTTCATCATAAACATCATTGTGAATAATAGCTCTTGAGCATGCAGAACATTTCTGTCCTTGAAAACCAAAGGAACTTTTAACAATGTCATTTGCTGCGTCTTCAAGTACTGCATTTTTATCAACAATAATATAATCCTTTCCACCCATTTCTGCAACAACTCTTTTAAGCCATTTTTGTCCTTTGTTTACTTTTGCAGCTCTTTCGTAAATCCTTGTTCCAATCTCCCTTGAACCCGTAAAACAAATAAATCTTGTAAGATGATGATCAACAATTGTATCACCTACTTCTGAACCACTGCCGGGAATAAAATTAAGCACACCATCAGGTAAGCCTGCCTGTTTAAATATTTCATAAATTTTATAAGCAATAACAGGCGCATCAGAGGCAGGTTTTAAAACAACAGTATTCCCTGCCACAATTGCAGCAGCAGTCATTCCTAATGTTATTGCAAATGCAAAATTCCAAGGTGGAATTACTGCACAAACTCCGAGCGGAATGTATTTATATACATTTTGTTCGCCGGGAAATTTTGTTACAGGTTGATTCTCTGCGTATTTCAAGCCCTCTCTTGCATAAAACTCAAGAAAATCTATACCTTCTGCAATACCGGCATCACCTTCAACATAATTCTTGCCAACTTCAAGTGATAACCATGCATTAAGTTCATAGCGTCTTTCTTTGATTATCTGAGATGCCTTCATTAAAATTCCACTTCTTTTTTCCTGTGCTTCATTTTTCCACATATTAAATTTCTCATTAGCAACTTCAATTGCCTTTACTACTTGTTCCTTATTAGCTTTGCTCACATTACCAATAACTATTTGTTTATTACAAGGATAAACAGATTTTATCTTTACATCATTCATAATCTCTTCACCATTAATTACTATTGGATAATCTTTACCTAATTCTTTTTCCACTGCAGAAATAGCAGTTTTCATTGTTTCTTGTTCAACTTTTGTCTTATATAGACGAATAGGATCATTTGTGAAATCTTTATTAATCATTATTAGCTCCTTGTTCATTAACTAATGTGTTAATATAATTAATTATTTGAGAATGAATTCGCGGAATTTTTCTAAAAGACCATAAATCCCTTTTCATAATATATGAATTTAATCTTCTGTCAATATTGTTAATAAATGCACCCTTTATATTTAATAATTTTGCTAATTTCAATTCTTCATCTATCATTACTTCCTTTGAAAATATTAGCACTAACTCACTTGATTGTTTATAT
>CBDUZN010000278.1:0-1881 GCA_965371715.1 uncultured bacterium
ACTTCATCTACAACCATCTCCTTAGACCCGCCCCACCTAGGCGGGTCTAAGGACTAGGTGGGACCCCTTGAAAATCCTGAGCATGGTCGAAAGGATATTCCCCGGCATGGCAATTTGGATCAAACGCACAGTTTGATTTCTAATTAGAAAGATACATTTCAACAATTTCTTTGTAATTTAGAACTCAATAAAACTTGTATTTATTATTTTGGTTTTGGTGCAAAAAATGTTTGATTTCTACATAATGTATGAAAATGTGAAAAATCTGCACATATTCAATTCTCAGATAATGCTAAGTCCAAAAATATAATGATTTATATTGATTATTATGGCATAATAATTGCTTATTAATTTAACAAATAATATGTTAAAAATTAAAAAAACAATAATCATTTTGGAGGCAAGTATGAAAAGAGTATTAACTTTATTATTTATTTGTATGCTCATCTCCGTATTATCAGCAAATGATTGGATATCAATACAGTCAGACAAAATACATGGAATACAGACATCTGTAATAGGAGAAAAAGACAATAGCACAATTATACAATTTGATATTAATGGATTTTTTGCAGATGATATAATAATCAATAATGAGAATCATACTATTCTAAGAATTCCTAATGCATCATTCATATTGGAAAAGGGTTTACCCGAATTGCCAAAACATGCAGTATCATTAATAATTCCTGATGATGGAATAATGGATTATCGGATAATAGATGTCCAGTATGAATATTATGAAACGAATATAATTGTTCCATCAAAGGGTAATCTAAAAAGGGATATTGATCCTGAAAGTATTTTGTATGAATATTCTGATATTTATGAAAGAGATGAATGGTATCCAAAGAGTAATACTCAATTATCGGAACCATTTATTTTGAAGGATTATAGGGGAGCAACCATTATGCTTTTCCCAATATCATATAATCCCATAAAAAAACAATTAAGGGTTATAAGCTGTATAACAATTGAAGTATATAAAGCAGAATCAGGTGGGATAAATAGATTAATAAGAACAAAGAATGAACGGAGCAGTGGATTTAATGAGATATATAGTAATTTCTTCATTAATTATATAACACAAACCGGTAATTCTAAGTATCCTTTCCTATCTGAAACAGTAGGAAACATGCTTATAATATCTGCACCAGGTTATATGGATAATCTTACTGATTTTATTTATTGGAAAAAACTAAAAGGTATTCCGGTTGAATTAGTTGATGTAAATACCATAGGAAATAATTCAACAGCAATCAAGAATTATATTCAAAATAAATATGATACTGATGGAGTAACATGGGTAATACTTGTTGGTAATGGTACAGATGTTGCAACAATAGCAGGTTCATATGATGAAACATGTGATCCTGTATATATGTATTTAGCAGGTTCTGATAATTATTTTGATGCATATATCAGTAGAGTTTCAGGTAATTCTGAAGATGATATTGATGTGCAGTTAACGAAAATCGTTGAATATGAGAGATATCCTCAGGATGGAGCTGACTGGTATCACAAAGCTTGTGGTACGGCAACAGAAGAAGGTGCTCCAACTGATTATGAAAGATTATCATGGGTTAATGATTCATTACTTTCATATACATATACTACTGCTGATAACTTTAATGAAGCAATACAATCAACGGATTCCGATATATTGAATGCTATTAATGAAGGTAGGAGTATATTAAATCATATAGGACATGGTAATGCAACTGGATTTGGAACTTTATCTGAATTTTGGATTGATATAAATGATATTGGCACACTTACTAATGTTGATAAATGGCCATTTGCTTATCTTGTTGCCTGTTTAGTGGGAGATTTTGATGCAGTAACCGAATGTTGCTGTGAGGCATGGATGTGGGATGGTAC
>CBDUZN010000279.1:0-1869 GCA_965371715.1 uncultured bacterium
TACATATAAATGAATTAATTAATTCATTTATAATTGATGTCTTCACTAATTCGGATGCAATGTGGGAGTATGCTCTAACAAGACCTCCTATACCAAGCTTTATTCCACCAAAATACCTTATTACAGCAATAGATATATTATGTAGATTCCTTTTTTCTATTACATTATAAAGTGGTTTACCTGCACTATTTTTGGGCTCATTAGCATCATAAAACTTATACTGTCCATTAGTAAATCTATATGCATAAACAATATGATTTGCATCAGGATAATTATTATGAAGTGTAGTTATAAATTTATCGGAAGTCTCCTTACTATCAGCATATGTTAAAAAACCAATAAATTTGGAATGCTTAATTTCATAAATGCATTTATTACTTTTTAGTATTGTTTGCACTTTTTTATTTTCCTTTTAATTACAGGTGAAACAGCATAAAGTATCAATAAAATAGAAATAATTTGAATAATATTAATAGATTCGCTTAAAAATATAATACTTAAAATAATTGCAAATACCGGTTTAAGAAAAAAAACCATAGATCCCTTTTCAACAGAGATTGCCTTTAATCCTTTAAAGTATGATAAATACCCAGCGCCTGTAATAACAATACCCATATAGAGAAGAAGTAGAATACCATTTAATGATAATTGAATATTTGTATGTTCATTAAAAATAAAAATAAATGGTATATAACATATTGTACCGGCAACAAATGAAAGAAAGGTAACAAATAATATGCCATACTTTTTCACAAAGTTTTTTGCAAGAATTGTATAAAGAGCAAATAATATTGATGCTATAAATGAAAATGAAAATGCAATAAGCGGATTCTTAAAATCGCTATGAGCAGAAAATACAATAATGCATGTAATGCCAATAATACCGCATATCATTTTAATTAATGTATTCCTGTTAAATGATTTATTTTTAATGCTTATTATTAAATAAATAAAAATCGGATTTGAGGAAATCAATATTGCCGGTATTGATGCATTACCATTATGAACAGCGATTTGTAATGCACCCATGCTTAAAAATACACTAATAATTCCCGTAAGCATTATAAAAATAATTTCCTTAGCGCCAATATTCATTAATTTTGTTAAATTGTCTTTTTTTGCAATAAAAAAGGGTAGCATTATAAGTGTACCAAGCAGAAATCTTATGAAAGTCATTAAGAATGGACCAATCTCATGATGAAATAATCTTCCAGCAACCTCCATTGTGCTGAATACAATAACTGTGAATATAAGGAAAAGATAATTCATTCTTTAATTTTCGCCGAATCAATAGAAGGGAAAAATATTTTAAATAATTTCTCTGAAAATTCTTTATTAGTAATTGCAACTGAGTCAAGTAATCCCATTAATGAAGCATCTTTATGATTCATATAAAAAGTATTACTGAGATTAAAGATGATTGCTGTATCAAGTGGAGAAAGGTCGTAAGCCTTCTTGAAATGTGGTTCTGCATCTGTAAAACTACCAAGACTATAATGATTAATACCCGAAAATTTACTTATAAAAAGTATTTCGGATGTATCTGTTATAGATGAAGCATTACTTAGTATTTTAAGTGATTTATCGTACTGCGATTCAAGAAACATTGATTGAACTGATTGATTTGAATAAAATGTACTATCTTCTGCTAAATGGCTATAGAATATATTAGCATATTTATATTGCTTATTCTTATAAAAAGCATCTCCTATGCATTGTATTGCATTTTTATTTGTTTTAAGAATATTTGCAGAATAATTAATCAATGTATCGCTTATCATTGTTTTGTTGTTATATGCATATATATTTCCAAGATTGGTATATGGATAAGATGAATCCGGATATATGATGCGCATTTTCATAAGTATG
>CBDUZN010000280.1:0-1864 GCA_965371715.1 uncultured bacterium
AGTAATCCGAGGAATGTATTACGCAAAGTAATCCGAGGAATATATTACGCAATCTCGTAGGGGCAATGCCCCTGTGCTTGCCCTAAATCCAATAAATATATTAAGCAAATCATTGAATATATTTATTTGTGGTTATCTATTAATTATAAGGGCAGACACAAAGGTCTGCCCCTACATAATTTATTATTTCAGATAAGTAATTTTACCGGAATATGTTTCAGAACCAAATGATACTCTGTAAAAATATATACCATTAGGAACTGTGTTTTCTCTATTATCATTACCATTCCAGATAATACTATTATTTCCTTTCTGATAATATGCATTGAAATCCTTAACAATTCTTCCAGTTGCATCTATAATATGAAGATTTACAAATGTTTCATTATCAAGATTGAAGAATATTGAAATATTATCATTGAATATTGGTGCAGATGTATAGACCTCTGGAATTGATGATTTGACCATTTCATCCTCAATACCTGTTTTTATATAAGAATCAAAATAGAGATTTGTTGGTCCCCAGCCACCATATATAATAGCAGAATTACCAATTAGATTGCTTGCATAAGGAGCAAATGTGCCTGTAGCCGGATAATCATTTATAATTTCAACTGCAACGAACCCTGTTGGATTATTAGCAAAAGTCCAAGTCATTCCCACATCATGAGAACCACCTGAATCTGCCTTGAAAGCTATTGTTGCAAAATTGTTGGTTTCATTAAAGCTAATGGTTCCAAGTTGCTCAATCCATGTCCCTGGTTTTGGACTCATAAATACTCCACCATATTGATTGGTAACGCAGGAATCGGCACTGTAATAATATCCGAAATTATCCAAATTATCAAATTGTACAGTGAACCAGACAGATTGATTTGATGGGTCAGTAGAAGCAGCTACATCAACATTGGATATTATTTGTGTGCCTAAAACAGAAACTGGTTGAGAATTTTCCCATGATGCTCCGTAATCATATGTTTTTTTTACCCTTATATCATTTACTGTGCTAGCTCTATTTGTAATAAATCCTGCATAAGCATTACCATTAGCCCCTGCTGCAATTTTTGGATCTTCAGTTGATTGCAAATCCACATAAAGGCTTGCTTGATTTGTCCATGTACTGCTGTCTTCATGTAGAGATGCTCCGTATAGGGATAGGTTAGTATTATAAGTAGGATATACTGCATTATATGCAATATAATAAAAACCATCCTGATAATCTACATCATAGGCATAAACAGTATCAGAAGTACCTCTATCAATTCGCTCCCAATTCCAGCTGCTTGTTAATGAAGTATCATTAAATTCTCTCATATAGAGAATTCTTCTACCATCATCTTCTATATAAAGTGTAAAGCAAGCTATTCTTCCATCATCAGTCACAATGATCTCAGGATTTTCTAATTCACCATCACCATTAATTATTGCTAATTTCATATAATTCCATGTATTTCCATTATTGTATGAATTGTATAACATGATTGAATCAGGTAATCCTCCATTATTTGTTAATACAACTGCATAGAGAACTCCTGTTGAATAATCAACATCAAATGCAACTCCTGCTACTCCTCCTGAATAAACCTGAGTATCATCTCCCCATTTGAATTCAGGGGGTGATTTTTCAAGTAGATATTCTGCATTTGGTAGTTCCCCGTCAAATCCATCGGGATCATTAAAGTCAATATCAGCAAACACCAATAAACCAATAATGATTGTTAAGAAAATAATAGAAATTTTTTTCATTCTTCCTCCTTAGTTAAATATTATATACATTATATCAATTTTGATTCGGATTGTCAATAATTACGGTTTTCCTCAAAAATAAAGTACTTGAAAGAGGTATGTTTCCTCATAATAAAAG
>CBDUZN010000281.1:0-1797 GCA_965371715.1 uncultured bacterium
CATATTTACCTTTTTTATAAAATATTCTCATCAATTTCATTGCATCAATGCGAGCCTGAATAGGGAATATTGATTTATGTAAAAAGATCTGTAAAAACATCACTCCATAATCTAACATTATAAGATTAATTATTTTAAAAATTCCAAATCTATTAATATGCTTAATCAGAAAAAGAATTCTATTTCTCTGCAAAAAATATCTTTTTACCCTTGATGCCGAGAATGAATGTTTATGTATTGCAGTTAATTTGTTAGAAATCACTATATTCCCATAAATTCCTCTTTTCATTGAAAAATCAATATCCTCATAATACATAAAATAATCTTCATCAAAGCATCCATTATTAATAAACACATGTTTTTTAATTATAAAAATTGACCCTGTTATTAATTTTTCCTGTCTTTCAATTTTTGCATTTTTATTATGAACCGCATAATAAAATTTATTTAAATACGAACCCACACTCTCAATCTTACCGGAAACAGTAAAAACAATAGGAACAATAATATTATTAGTTTCTTTTTGTAGGTTCACAATAAAATCATTATCGGGAAATATATCATCATTACATATTATTAAATAATCACCATCTGCCATCTTTACACCTGCATTAATTGCCATTCCATATCCAGCATTTATCATTTCAATGATTTTTACTCTATTTTTATTTCTTATAAATCGCTTTTTTGTTAATATAAAAATTAATTCCACATTATCATATTCAAGAAATTTGTAAAAATGTTCAATTGAATGTGAATGTACAGGAATAATAAATGAATATTTCATATATACCTTGATGTATTTATTCCATTAATAATACCTGAAATATAATCAAATATATATCCTGTTCTAAGAATATGAAAAACAATTGATGAAATAGTGCCTTTTATGATAAATGGCATATTAATTATCAAGTTCATTGGATTCAAATTCCTTAAAAGTAATATCCTGTTCCTTGCTTCATAAAATGTTTTTAGAGGAGAATAATCACTGCCTGTTAATTTCTTGGTTGCAGCAGATATATAATGATAGCATAATGTATCGGGCTGGAATTCTATATTAAATCCCTTTGATAATGCCCTCATTGAGAAATCCACATCCTCAAAATACAGAAAATAATGATTCCTCATTTCTCCTACTTTATAAAAATCATACTTTTTAAAATAACAGGCAGACATGGAAAATCCCATTATTTTGGTTTTTTCCATTTTTGTATTTACTTTTTCTTTATGCATTCTTTTAAATGGTTTCATCTCTCTATTAATATTATCTCCTGCCGAATCAATAAAAGAACCTGTATAATCAAGAACTAAAGGTGCATGAAATGTTTTTATATTATCATTCAAATGATAATATGCATTTTCGAGAAATTTTTTATCAAGATATATATCATTATTCAAAAGCACAATATTCTCTGAACATGCAATTTTTATACCCATATTTACCGCATGTGGAAACCCATAGTTTTTTTTATGACTAATAAATTTTATTTTTTCAAAATTGAATATATAATCATTGTATGGGATTTCCTTACTATTATTATCAATTACAATTATTTCAAAATTCTTATATGATTGACTTTTTAGTGATTCAATTAATTGTTTCCTAAATCGCTTTCCATTATAATTAATAATTATTATACTTATCATTTTATAATTGCAAATTTGCCTTTTTTTGAATTAATAGTGAAAAAGTATATGCCGGTTTTCAAGTTTTATTCATTAAATTAAATTCTCATAATTCCACTAATTGTTTGTCCCATTCTATTAATAATACATTTTCAATCAGATGAATAT
>CBDUZN010000282.1:0-1774 GCA_965371715.1 uncultured bacterium
AATGAGGCAAAAGAAACGGGATTAACTAATGCTGACTTTAGTGAAATTAAGGATTTCTGTCTGAATAAGAATATTGATCTTGTTGTTGTAGGACCGGAGCAATATCTTAATGATGGAATAACAGATTATCTTAATCAATACAATATTGATGTTTTTGGTCCTTCAAAAAATGCTGCTCGCATTGAAACAGATAAATCCTATGCAAAAACAATAATGGAGAAGAATAATGTAAAAACGGCAAAGGCGGTTTTTGCAGAGAATGAACAGATGTTCAGAGATATTGTAAAGACAAGGAAATATCCTTATGTGATAAAAGTATCCGGGCTTGCCGCAGGTAAAGGTGCTTATGTAATAACAAATAAAAGTGAATATGAAGAAGCATATAATGATATATATTATGAAAAAAAATTTAAGCAATCAGCTAATAGAATAATTATCGAGGATTTTCTTGAAGGTGAAGAATCATCTTTATTTGTTATTACGGATGGGAAAAACGCAGTACCTCTTTTGCCGGCACAGGATTACAAAAGATCTTATAATGAAGATAAGGGACCAAATACAGGTGGAATGGGTGCTTATGCACCATTTGTTGGAATTAATGAAAAGAAACTCAGCGTAATTATGGAAACAATTATATTTCCTGTTCTTAAGGGAATGGAAAAAGATGGGAATCCATTCAAGGGTCTTTTATTTGCAGGATTAATGTTAAATGGAGATAAAACAAGCATAGTAGAATTTAATGCACGATTTGGTGATCCTGAAACACAATCAATTTTATTTTTAATGAAATCTTCTATTTATGATATAATGAAACAAGCAATAAATGGAAATTTGGGAAATCTGTGTTGTAAATTCAACAATGAATATGCTGTAACAGTGATTATGGCTGCAAAAGGTTATCCAGCATCATATAATAAGGGAATGAATATTTGTATAGATAATAATATTGATGAAAAATCATATATATTTCATGCAGGAACAGTAATGAAGAATAGCAAACTGGTATCAAATGGTGGAAGAATATTATCAATAACTTCAAGGGATAATACACTTGAAAAAGCAGTGAATAGGGTTTATAATAATATTAAAGAAGTCAACATTGAAAATGTTTTTTACAGAAATGATATTGCAAAAAAGGGCATTAAATGATGACAAAGAAAATTGTTTTCTTAATGAGTTTGGTTTTTATTACACTATTTATATGGACTGAAACTATTTTTATTGTTTATTCAGGAAACACTGAAGACAATAATATATTTATAGAGTATTTCAAGAATCGCACAAGAATGGATTTTGCTTTATTTAATACTGATAATGGAGCAAGTAATATTACCACTATTATTGGCAAAGTAACTGTTGAAAAACCATTAGCAATACTTTTAGCAGGAGATTATCCAATAAATGAAATAGCACCATTTATTGATGATATTCCTCTTATTCTTTCAATGAGTGATAATATTCCCAAGCAAATTATGGAAAAGGATAATGTATGTGGTATTTTATCTAATTGTGATGTTGATACATTGGTATGCTATATTAAAAATACTTTCCCTGATTATAAATATATTGGTATTGTTTTTCATATTGATTATTCTCTTGAGTATGCTAAGAATATAAAAACAATATGCGACAGTCAATCATTAAATATTGAACTGGGAAATATAAGTTCAAAAGAAGATATAAAAATGGCTGTTAAAATGCTTAAAGCAACAGGATGCAAAATAATATTTTTTCCTAATGATGATTTCTTTATGGATAAGGGTAATTTTTCAAT
>CBDUZN010000283.1:0-1726 GCA_965371715.1 uncultured bacterium
TATTAATAGACTTGATGAAATGCTTTCTGGTGAAAAGGTAATTGGAGCATATACAACAGAAGAGAAGATTCATGGACTTACAGCTGGCGTTGGATTCAATGCTGCTATTACGGGCTTTGATGTTGGAGTAGATTATTCATTCACAGGAATGGGACTTCTTGGTGATGGTTTTATGAATGGTCACAGGGTCTCTCTTATAGTAGCATTCTAACATATCAACTTAAGGGAGAGCATTATGCTCTCCCTTATTAATATGAGAATTCTATTAATACTCTTTTTATTACCAATCATAATATTTTCCTCAACAAATATCTCTATTTTTGCTGCATCTGATAATTCATTATATTACACTTTAAATAATAATCTTGAATCAATAAGAAAAGGAACAGAAAACATTGATGATGTAACAATATTTGTATTAGCAGATACACCATATTCAACATATCATATAAAAATATTTAATGGTTTTGTAGACACTTTATCAATAACAGCAAATATAAATTCAGGGAATACAGAAACTGTAAAAGATTTTTTTATTAATAGTTTTAATGCTTATAGCGCAGATAAAAATATTATTATAATGTGGAGTCATGGAACTGATTGGTATGAATCAAAATCAATCTTAAATGATAACAATCCAATAGATTATATTTCTATTATAAATGGTGAATTTAGAAATATATTTGAAGGTATAAATAAATCTATTGGCAGGAAAATTGATATGATAATATTTGATGCCTGTGATATGCAATCAGCAGAGGTTCTTTATGAATTGAAGGATTTAGTAAGTATATCAATAGGCAGTCAAATTAGAAGCCCATATAATGGTTATCCCTATGAAAGTATGATGAAAATATTTCATAATGAATCAAGTATTTTTAATATAGGTGAAAGAATTGTTGATTCATTTTTTGAATTGTATTCAGATTCATTAGATTTATTACAAATATCTTCAGTTGATATTAATAACATTGATAGAATCATTAAAGATGGGATTGATTTTGGAATAGATTCATTTAATAGAACAGGAATATTAGATGTTTCATTTCCTAAGGAAATATTATCTGGCTATGTTTATAATAAAACAGATAGAGAAAATATTACAGGACTTAAATTATTTTTTCCCGAGGATTACAAATTATTTGAATATTATTATGAGGACTATATAAAACTCAATATTGATAAGAACTATAATATTATAAAAAATGAATTCCCATACTATTTTGTTAATGATGAAATTCCCCCACTTGCAATTGATTCAATTAATATTGTTAATAAAGGATATTCAAATTACCAATTATCATTTAATATTCCATTTGATTTCAGTGATTTGAAAGGATACTATATTAATATGATTAAGTGTGAAAATACCATCAGTTATAATTTTAGTGATACTATTACTCCATTCTATGGAGAATATTCACCCTATGAATATACTAGTAAACCATATTCTATTCTAACGGATACATTCTATATTGATACTACTATACCATTTAATAATTCAATTATTAGTTTAAATGTTAAGGCTATGTCTGATACATCTTTTATAAGAATAATAAGTAATTATACAGATAATACTTTAAGGGTCTATAATAATAGAGATTGGCAAACAATAAATGGATTTTGTAAAGGTAATGATATAAGGATCATTTATTCCGGAAAAGGTGATAAAGCATATTTTGATGATATTGCTATTTATTCCGGAAATGATTATCATAGTGTTAAT
>CBDUZN010000284.1:0-1703 GCA_965371715.1 uncultured bacterium
GATATGGAGAATGTAGAAGAATAGATATTGAAGGGGATAGATTATATGTAGCATCAGGAGATGGAGGATTAATGATAATGGATATAAGTACAAGAATCAATCCAATAGTAATAAGTCAATGTTATTCAAGACATATAGCGGAAGATGTAGTAAAACAAGGTAATTATGTATATATGGCAGATGGAGATAGTGGATTAACAATATTTGATATTACAAATGAGAATAATCCAAGTATAGTAGTAGGAATAAATACAAATCATTTTGCTTATTATGTAGAGGAAAATATAACATATAATTATTTATTAGTATGTGGTAAAGAAGGAACATCCAGTGATTCAGTAGAGAACGGAATAACAATATATGATATTAGCACACCTTCAAATCCAATTGAATCATATTATCTAATGAAAAAGCACCCATATTCAAGAAAGCCATTAATTGAAGATACAATAATATATACTCTTTACAACGAGGGTAATTTAAATTGGTATATGTCGATAAAATCATATACTTTAGCAGACATATATAATCCAATTTTAATTGATTCATTTTCTCATTATCAATGTACAGGTTCAGGACTATGTAAAATAGACAACAACTTGTATTATAACGAGAATAAAAATGGAACAGATAGTATAATAGTTTTGGATGGAACATTGAATCAGATTGATGTATTCAATGGAATAAAAGAGACAAGAAATGCGATTAACTGGGGTGGAAAGTTAATGCAATGCACTCCTGATACTTTAACAGTATGGAATGTAAGCACTCAAAATGTTGAAGATAATTTATTGTTGAGACAGATAGCATTTGAAGTTGAATCAGATGAGGTTGATGAATATGCATATTTAACACATGATAAATATGGATTATCCATATTTGGAGAACAAACAGGAATAGAAGAAAAACAAATATATACAAAACAAGAAAATGTAAGTATAACAACCACTTTCAAATCAATAAGCATAAACAATCAAACAGGAATACCTCAGAAATATCAACTTATGGATATAACTGGACGAATAGTAAATACAATAGAAGCAAAGAGCGGAACAACTGTGATTACTCCTGAAAGAAGTGGAGTATATTTCTTAATGAATAAAGATAATATGGTGAGGAAGAAATTTATAATAATAAGATAGTGAAAAATGATAAGGAGGGTTTAGAACCCTCCAATACGAACATAATGGAATGTCAATTTATTTAAACATTATGCAAATTGGGGTTGACATATTTGGATGAAATTATAAACTATAATATAATTGTGGACAGGTCGAGCCCTGTCCGTACAAAAATGTAAAAGAGGAGTAAAAAAATAATAGGAGTTAATATGAAAAAAATAATTTTGTTATTAACAATTTTATTAATAAATATATTGTCGTATTCTCAGATTGTTGAGGAATTGGTGGCATGGGAATATGGACCAACTGAGGCAATAGCTGTTAAGGATAGTACTGCTTATATCAGTAGTGGTAGTTATCTATGGGTACTTGATATAAGGGATGAAAGTAATCCGACATTAGTAGATGAAATAAAATTAGAGAACTATATTCACTATATTAGAAGAATCGGGAATTACTTGTATGTTAGCAAAAATGATACAATACTTAATATATATGATATAAAAACAGCGGATAATCCTACATTAGTAAATCAAATGCATGGAGAGGATCCTGTTTTCCCATGGCAAGACCTTTATGTTG
>CBDUZN010000285.1:0-1694 GCA_965371715.1 uncultured bacterium
ATTAAGTATTTTATAAAATCAGCTCCAGCAATAATTGTAAATGGCAATCCTCCGCCAAACCTTGGATTACATTCAATGAAAAATACGCCTTCATCATTCACAAATACCTGAAATGTGACTCCTCCCCTGAAATTAAGATGTTCTGAAATGATCCTAATATTTTTCAATATATCATTGTTGAATACTGTTTCTCCGATTTGGACTTCACCACCTCTGATTCTTATACGCTTTCTCATACCTATTGAAATTATATTACCATTGAAATCATAAAGTACATCTATAGTTATTTCATCACCTTCAATATATTCTTGTATTATGTAATCCTGTCTATCCTTGATTGGGATTAATTCGGATGTATTTCGCGCAATTATAATTCCAGATGATGCACTGCCTTTTACTGGTTTTGCTATTACCGGGAAATTATTTACATCGTCAATTTTACTATATATTTTAGGGGTAACTATCCCGGATTCTCTAAAAAATTTGTTTGTTATTCTTTTATCAGAAAATGTCTCAATAACATTTTTATCTGAAATCATCAAAATAGCATTTGTTTTACTTTCAATATAATCCTTGTTCTTTGATAAAAATGGTAATTCAGTATCAATTGTTGGTATTATTAATGAAATATCATTTTCATTACTGATCTGTATAATGTTTTCAATAAATTCATCATTATCACATTCAGGTACAATATACGATTCATCACAGAAATACAAAGCCGGTGCATTTTTATCAATATCAATACCAATAATTTTGCCTTTGTATCCGGAATCAACAAGTGCCTTTTTTGCAAGTTGAGCAAGTTCTACACGCCTTCCTATACTCGAAATTAGAATATTTACATTTTTAGTGTTTTCCATAAATACCTTCCTTTTTCATAATATAGGATATCGTTTTTAATAATATATATAAGTCAAAGTGGAATGAATAAGCTTCTATATATATTAAGTCAAATACAAACCTTTCTTCCCAACTTAATTTTTTCCTTCCACTTATCTGAGCATATCCTGTAAGACCTGGAGACATATCAAATCTACCCTTAATATGTTCCGGATAATCCGAATAATTCTGTGGATAGTTTGGTAATGGCGGTCTTGGTCCTACAATACTCATATCTCCTTTTAGAACATTAATGAATTGTAGTAATTCATCCAAAGATGTTTTCCTCAAAAAAGAACCATAAACCGTAATTCTACTGTCATTCTTATCCACAAAAATTCCATTACCCATTTTCACAGCATCTATAATCATTGTTCTGAATTTAATTATTTTAAATATATTTCCATTTTTTCCCAATCTTTCCTGCATAAAAATAATAGGTAAACCCGAAAAAATATAATTGAGAAATCCAATTAAAAGTATAATTGGCCAAAATACCGCTAAAAATATCAGAGAAGATATTATATCAAACACTCTCTTTAACAATAATGCATCACTCATTATAACATACTCCTTCTAAAAATAATATCTCTAATTCTTTTTATATAATACTTCAACAATCCATTTATTGTTTTAATATCATACATTTTTTTAACATAATTAATATTAGGAAATAATGCTTTGAATATTTCTGAAAATGATTCATAAAGCATGATATGGAAAAGAATGAATTGTATTTTACTAAATTTCTTTTTATGAGGATGCATAATATCTACTTTTTTTAATACTGAGTATATATAATTTCTTCTTAT
>CBDUZN010000286.1:0-1636 GCA_965371715.1 uncultured bacterium
ATTTTGATAATGGTCTGCATTCAAAGATAAATGTATTCTCATCCCCTACATAGGTACCGCTGCCTGAATATATTACTTCATCTATACCATTCTTATTAAAGTCAAAACATCTGATATGGCTCTGGGTTGTTGTATATGTCGGGTTTGTCCATTCAAATATCTTATTATATGTATTATTTGATGTTGATTTCCATACCTCAAAATGCCGTCCTCCGCATATTACTATTTCATTATTCCCATCCCCATCAATATCCCCATAATCAATGTCTCCGCCAACATCGATATCATTATTCGTTCCTACAATAAAATCCGTTGCCCATATACTGTCAAGTGAACCATCTCCATTATCATCCTCATATAAATTAAATCCATAGGATGCAGAACCTCCTCCTGAATAATTTAGTTTTTGTGTGATTAGTTCTTTTCTCCCATCTCCATCTGTATCCTCTAATATTAATAAATTAGCAATATTATTAACTTCTGTACTATCTTTTATTATAAATGTATCTGCACTACTATCTGCTGCTTCATATCTGATGACATTGAATCCATTTCTTAATTCAATAAATACATCCACTTTCCCATTGTCATCTATATCACCTATATCAAATCCTCCACTTGTCTGTAATGATTCTTCAAATGTGTGCATTGCATAATTATTGTCTCCTGTACATTCATAATAGTAAAATCCCTTTCCATATACTGCTGTGCTTATACCGGGAATACCAATCCCTGCTATTCTATCAATTGAATCCGGTTTTAATTTATTAGTACTCATCATTGGATAAAAAGTATTAAATGAATCACTCTGCCAGATTATACTGTCAGGTAAATCAAATGAATCAGTCTGCTCCATTGTGTATATATAATTGCTGTCAGGATTGCCTCCAAGTATCTCATACAATCCATCATTATCAAAATCACCTATACCTGCTGTCCAGAAATGAGTATTATAATAATTAGTTTGTATAAGATCAAATGAATAATCATCCCTATATTCATAGAAATATAAAAATGATTCTCCGGCAAATGTACTTGCCATAGGACTCCACATTATTAGTTCATCTCTACCATTCCTATTGAAGTCATGCTTATAAGGTCCAAGAACTCTTCTGGTACTAACTGTCCCATGTTCTAATTCAGTTAAAAACACAAATTCACGACTAAATATTAATATTGATATTAATACTAATATTAATACAAAAAACTTTTTCATAAGAAAATAAGATAGGGGAAAGCCCCTATCTTATGTTAATTATCTTTGCTTTATATGTTTGTCCTTCCGCTTCCATGACCGCAAAATAGATACCTGTTGTTTTGTTCTTTAATTTATATGTATGCTGTCCCTTTGTCTGTATTCCATTATATACTTCATCTACCACTCTGCCTGTTATATCAAAAATCCTTATATTGATATTTCCATCTTTAGGAATGGAATATTGCAAGTCCATAGTTGATGGATTGAAGTTGATAGCCAGAGTAGTTTGATGACTGGAGCTTGGTGTTTGAGGTTGATTAAATACAATTTTATTTAATGATGCGCTTTCTACTTCTTCTCCATCTGTTTCATAATCATATAATTGTATTTCCGTATTTCTGTTGGGATTGCCTTTCTTTCTGTCAATTGAAATAGTTA
>CBDUZN010000287.1:0-1633 GCA_965371715.1 uncultured bacterium
ATTACGGGCCATAAAGGAAGCCAGAAAGTGAGCATAAAATTTTATATGGATGAGTTTCTATTTTATTATATCTATAAAGACTACTTATATAAGAGCAGAGATTACCATCTCCTACAAAGAATTTTGCCTCCGGTATATAAATCATCTCAATGCCAAACACCCTGAGTCCCGTGCATGAATCGGCATCAATCATTGTTTCACCTCTATTATAATACCACCTGAGATGCACACTATCGCAGGCAATATCGGTATTTGCCGTATCAGCTCTAAATATCATTGTGCCTGTTCCCAAATTGTCCTTTTCAAATGATGCATCAATTGTCATTGAATTAGTGCTCCAAATCTGATGACTAATATCAAGCGTATCAAGCGTTGCATGATAAAATGTATCCCCCTTGGATTCCTTTCTGTATTTGATAAATATATAGGCGGCATCATAATTTGTGCTGTCTCTAAATGAGTTCTCCCATGAAAGCGGAAAACCAATTGTGTAATAATGTTCCGTTGTATTCTTCTCAACTATCCAGCATGTATCAATTGCAATATTATTTGCATAGATCATTGTTGAAAAGAAAACACATAGACAAAGAATAACAAAAACACTTAATTTTGTCATATAATCTTCCTTTTTTTTAGTTACGCATATCTTTGTAGGGGCATATTCCGAGTAATCCGAAGAATATGTTGTTCGCGAACCGCCCCTACTTAAATTATTATATCCTAATATCATTTTATTACAATAATCTTTTGTCTATTTCTATCCTTATCTATTAAAATATATTCTCCTGTTGCTTTTACTTCATTTATTTTTCTACCAGTTATACTATAAATTGTTATTTCACTTATGTTAATTAATTTATTTATATAGTTCATATCAAAATATATTTTTTCTTTAATTTGTGTTATTTTACTATTAATATAAAATACATCTATAGTATGCTCACATATTCTATTGTCCGCCTCAAACATTACTATTTTATATTCATTTTTGCCTATTGAAACATCCTTATCTATGTATTTTGTTTCCTTTGTAGTACATAATAATTGATATGCTTTATCCTTCTTTTTATATATCTTATATTGGTATTCAGGGGATGTGCCATGCCATTTTAGTTCTATATAACCATCATAGGCATATCCTGTAATTGATAATCCCTCTATTAATACTCCATTACTATTGCCATAATACATAAATGCAGCACCTTCATCCAATTCTCCATTATCATAATTCGGTGCACTAATAATCACATCATCATACCCATCATTATTAACATCTCCTGCTGTAGAAACAGCCCACATGCTGTACTCTGCATCTACCTGATTGCTCTCTCCCATCCAATCAGGTGGCTCACTTATTACATTTATTGCTTTTACTGCAGTTCTATTATCCTTATGTTGTAATATTGATGTGTTCTCTTTCTGTTTGATATTCTCTATTACTTTATTAATCCATGTCTGTGGAATCTCATTATTCTCTGCATACAATCCCAATAATACTGGAAAAATCAAAATAATTATGAATAAAATAACAAAAACCCTGTAATTTTTCATATAATCTTCCTTTTTTATAGTTATGCAAATCTTTGTAGGGGTACATTCTGAGTAATCCGAAGAATATGTTGTTCGCGAACCG
>CBDUZN010000288.1:0-1632 GCA_965371715.1 uncultured bacterium
GTCCTCCGCATATTACTATTTCATTATTCCCATCTCCATCTATATCCCCATAATCAATATCTCCTCCAGTATCTGTATCATTATTTGTACCTACATTAAAGTCCGTTGCCCAGATACTATCAAGTGATCCATCTCCATTATCATCCTCATATAGGACAAATCCATAGGATGCAGAACCTCCTCCTGAAGAATTTAGTTTCTGTGTTAATAATTCCTTTTTCCCATCTCCATCTGTATCCTCTAATATTAAGGAATTAGAAATGTTCTTTTCGTAAGTAGTGTCTATTAATGTAAATGAATCCGCTGTACTATCTTTCACTTCATATCTTACAATACTACCTCCATCTATAAGTCTAAATATCATTTCTGCTTTTCCATTGTCATCTATATCACCTACATCTAATGCTCCTCCCGTCCACAATGATTCCTCAAATGTTTTCATATAATAGGAATTATCTCCATTACATTCATAATAATAAAAGCCCATGCCATAAGTAGTTGTGCTTATTCCCGGTATCCCAATTCCTACTATTCTATCAATTGAGTCCGCCTTCAATTTATTAGTACTCATCATTGGATAAAAAGTATTAAATGAATCACTATGCCAGGTTATATTATCAGGTAAATCAAATGAATCACTCTGTTCCATTGTGTATATATAATTGCTGTCAGGATTGCCTCCAAGTATCTCATACAATCCATCATTATCAAAATCACCTATACCTGCTGTCCAGAAATGAGTATTATAATAATTAGTTTGTATAAGATCAAATGAATAATCATCCCTATATTCATAGAAATTTAAATAAGAACTATCCCCCTTAAATATCCACATTATTAGTTCATCTCTACCATTCCTATTAAAGTCATGCTTGTAGGGACCTGCCATTCTCCTAGTTTTTACTGTTCCATGTTCTAATTCAGTTAAAAATACAAATTCTCTTGCTTGAAGCGTTAGTATTGTTGTTATAAGTATGATTAACAAAATCAATTTTTTCATTTATTTTATTAAGCAGGGGCTTTTGCCCCTGCTTATATCTCCTTATTTAATTGATATGATTCTTTCCTTATACATTTCTCCTTCATATTCCATTACTGCAAAATAGATGCCGTTTTTTGTATTCTTTGGAGTATATGTATATTTGCCTTTACTTATTTGTCCTGTATGCACTGTCTCTATTTCTCTACCTGTTATATCATATATCCTTATATTGATATTGCCATCTTTAGGAATAGAATAAAATAAATTCATTGTTGATATTTCATAATCAATAGTCAGGACAAGGTCAATGGTTGATAGTCGATGGTCAATGGTCGGTTCATCTATTCCTGTTGGGTCAAAACTACCTGTAATAATTATTGGCTTTTTAAGGTAGGAATAATTCCTCTCATCTTTTATGCTTATTGAATCTGGCTCTATTGTATCCCCTACTGCTATTGTTGGCAATGCCGTATCCGTTGATAAAAATATTACCATTTCATTATTATTGTTTACATGACCTATATATTTTATATTTCCTGTTCCATCATACCAGCTATGACCATTATTCAATGTTAATACTACATCTAAGTCAATGATACTTGTATCAATTGGTATAATAGGATAATTAAAGTATAATTTTACGAAATCAT
>CBDUZN010000289.1:0-1614 GCA_965371715.1 uncultured bacterium
TTTCCATCAATATTAAACATTGTATAAATATCTGCTGATAATACTTTTAATTCATCTATACTCATTTCTTGATAGTTTCCTTTTATTTTCTCTAATACATTATAATAATACTTATACAAAATAATATCACTAATTGAAACAAAAATATTAAATAAAATTAGTACTATGATAATTATTTTGATAATCCTATATTCTATTGCTCGCTGATTAGTGAATAGATAGGCAAGCATAATTACAAAAACAATTGCACACATTGGTAAGTAAAGAGCATTATCAATAAGAGAAAATATAGCAAAAAGGGTAATAAATGAAATTACTAATTTATCTTCTCTGGATTTGTTCTTACTTCTAAAAAACCAAATATCACTATAGAGCAACAAGAGCAGAACAATTAAACCAAACAAACCAGCATTTGCAAACCATTCAAGGTATTCATTATGAGCAACCTTTGCTGATGCAGCATACCTTCCTACCCTGCCCTCTACGGGAAAATTGTCTCTTAAAGTATAGTAATTAAGATTATTGTAACCAACTCCCATTGGAAGATTTTTCAATCCAATCTTAAATGTCTGTTTATATATATTTTCTCTCTGTACACCATAGGGATTGATTTCTGCTTCATTAAATAATCTATTCCTTGCATTACTTGGTAATATTAGAATTATTATTATACTCAAAGCAAACATTGCTACGGCAGCTCTTTTATTGAAAATAAAAGTTATTATTAATATACTTGCAGGAAGTAAAATAAATATATTTCTGCTTCCTGTTTTAAATGTCATAAATAAAATAAAAATACCTAAAATAATATACAATAATCCTATCTTTTTTCTATCTATTAACATTTTTAATGAAAAATAAAGACAGGCAGAAAAAGCAAGAATCAGATAAAAGGATAAGAAGTTCGGATAAGGGGTTAATCCCTCTATTCTACTTGCTCCACCAAATAATTGTGGTAATGAAAATATTATTTGTATAATTCCGCTAATAATTATAGCATGAAAAATATATTTAACATATTTATCCTTATTCAATTTCAACAATGAAAAAACAATGGGTAAAAGAAAATATATAGAATATTCATTAAAATGAATTCTTATATTATATGCATTTACCGAGAAAAGATAATGATATAATGAAGATACAATATAAATACCAAGAATTAGAAGTGGAATGATTCTAAATGATATGTTCCTTTTCCTGATTATGAGAACCAATAAGACTATATTAATAAAAAGAGCAAATATTCTAATAAATATAAATTCTTCACAATCAAATATTGATGGAATTAGTATTATTACAAATAATAAAATATAAATAATATTATTTTTAATATTGATTTTCATATTTCTTCATTTTCCTATAAAGAGTTGAAACATTAACTCCAAGTATTTCGGCTGCCTTTTTCTTATCTCCATTTACACTATTAAGTGCCTTTTCTATCATTTGCTGTTCCATTTTTTCTAAAGAATATATTTCTCCGGAATCATTTTTACTAATATTGGTTCTATTTAATTTCATTGAATCATCAATTAAAATGTCTCCTACTGAAATATGTCCATCTTTTTTTATAACTAATATTCTTTCAATAATATTAATAAGTTCTCTTACAGT
>CBDUZN010000290.1:0-1598 GCA_965371715.1 uncultured bacterium
TCCAAACAAATTAAAAAATAATAAAGTTGATATTATTATTACATCACCTCCCTACGGAGATTCAAGAACAACAGTAGCATATGGTCAATTTTCTCGTCTTGCTAATCAGTGGTTGGGGATCAAAGAAGCCCAGAAAATAGATTCAATTTTAATGGGTGGGAAGCGAAATAATGAAATATATGCATTTGATATAAAATGCTTGGATGATTCATTGAAGAAGATTGTTAGTGTTGATAAAAAGCGAGCATTAGAGGTTGTTGCATTTTATAAAGATTTGTTATCTTCAATTGAAAATGTTTCAAAAACCCTTAAAAAAAATAAATATTGTTGCTATATTGTCGGAAATAGAAGAGTAAAAGGCATTACTTTACCAACAGATAAAGTAGTTGCACAAATGTTCATGAAAAACAGATATAAGCATATTAAAACAATTACAAGGCAAATACCCAATAAAAGAATGCCGAAAAAGAACAGCCCATCAAATATGGTTGGCAAAATTGAGACAACAATGAATCATGAGTATATTGTTGTGATGAAAAAAGAGAAATAATGAAAGGTGAGTAATTTTTTACAGAAATGTATTAAATAATACAGAATTTTATTATGACATTATTAAGAATTATATTTCCAATTAATTATTGACAAATAAAATTATAAAACTAATACAAAAATCAATATGCAAGTGTCCCCAAATCTCTTTACAAATTCTTAAAAAATGTTATTATAATAAAAAGGATTAATTTGGAATATAATTAAACAACTGGGGGATTGATTAGATGAAATTAATACATCAAATTATTCTAACAATTGTTTTAATACTATTAGTTTTATGTATAATTGGATATATATCCGTTAAAAACATAAAAAATCATATAATCAAAAATGTATATAATAATTTAGAATTGGTTCTTGTAGAACAGAAAGAATTGATTAATCATGTGTATAATTTATCATTCAATAAATTAATTTATATAAAAGAAAATGCATCATTTAGAAATCATATAAAAGATTTGAAATCTCCATATTCAGATAAGATTGATAATATGAGAATTATCCTTAATAGTATAAAAATATCAGATAATTTAATTCGCAGAATAGATATACTATCTTTACAAGGGAATATAATTATTTCAACAGATAGTAGTTATATAGGAAAGAATTATGCAAATAATAAAATATTTAAAAAATCCCTGAAATATGACAATGTTGAGTTAGTAACTTTAGATAATGAATGTAATATTGTGAATATTATATCAGGACCAATTTATTATGATGATAAATGTGTTGGTGTACTTATGGTGTATATTGATACAGATGAATTTAATAGTATTTTGGACAACAAGATAAATATAAACAAAGTAGGATATACAACATTAATAAAGGAAACAGGTAGAAAGGGTATATTAATAATTTCAAATAAATACAATGTTGAATCCAATAAACGATTTTATTTTACAAATGAGAACAAATTGGAGAAAATATATGCTACACAGATTGATGAAAAGAAACATGAAATTATAGAAACAACAAATTACAATGGTAATAAAATTATAACTGTTGTTGATTATGCCTATACTTATGATGTAAATGCTTCTGAT
>CBDUZN010000291.1:0-1576 GCA_965371715.1 uncultured bacterium
TTTGAGGAATATATTGAACAGGAATAATTTGAGGAATATATTGAACAGGAATAATTTGAGGAATATATTGAACAGGAATAATCTGAGGAATATGTTAATCTTTGGAATCCAGTATTCTCTTTCTGATTCAAATTACTCCTTATTTAATTTCTGTATATTTATTAATTTCTTTATTAAAATCACCATTTAAAAGCATTTTATTGATCTTCTCAATATCCCTATAAAATGGTCTATCACAATTTACTATTTTGATTTTCTTAAAAAAGAATTTCTTTAATCCATTTAATGGTAATGATGATAATAATGGTTCTCTAAATTTTAATGCCATCATTCCTGCGAATAATTCTATTGATAGAACATCAGCCGTATTCTCAATTACCTCCATTAGTTTCCTTGCAGCAATTGTACCCATTGACACATGATCCTCCTGTCCTAATGATGTGGGAATTGAATCAACGGAAGCAGGATGAGACAAAATCTTATTCTCCGATACAAGGGATGCAGCTGTAACCTGCAGCATCATAAAACCACTATTTAAACCGGCATCCTTGCTCAAAAACGGATATAATCCTGTTTCATTTTCATTCATCAGTTTATAAAGGCGTCTTTCAGATATGCTTGCAAGCGCACTTACAGCAATCTTTAATGCATCCATAGGAATTGCAACTGTTTGTCCGTGGAAATTACCACCTGATATTACTTTACCTGTTTCAGGAAAAACAAGAGGATTATCCGTTGAACTATTCATTTCATTTTCAATTATTAAAGCAGCATAATTATATGCATCCCTTACTGCACCATGCACCTGAGGAATACATCTTAATGAATATGCATCCTGTACCTTTGAACATTTTTTATGTGAAATTAGTATTTTTGAATCCTTTAATAATAATCTAAGATTCTTTGCAGATACCTTTTGACCTTCCTGATTTCTTATATCCTGAATGTTCTTTGAATATGCCATATCTGTGCCCATTAAACCCTCAATGGATGATGCAGCAATAATATCTGCCATCTCAATCAATCTTTTTGTATATATAAGTGAAATTGCACCAATAGCAGTCATCATTTGTGTACCATTAATAAGTGCAAGACCTTCTTTTACTTTTAATATTACCGGCTTAATATTCTCTTTTTTTAGAATTTTTAATGCATTAACCCGTTTTCCATTAACAATAAATTCACCTTCACCAATTGCAGCAAGAGCAATATGTGATAAAGGTGCTAAGTCCCCGCTTGCTCCAACAGAACCCTTGCATGGAACAAATGGATGTAGATTATGGTTTAGCATTTTTATATATGTATCAAGCGTTCCTCTACTTACGCCACTATTGCCTCTTATAATTGTATTGATTCTCAGTAATATTGCCCCCCTTACCGAGTACTCATCAAATGGTTGTCCTGTTCCAACACTATGCGACCTGATAATATTTAATTGCAATTTTTCAATACTTTTAAGTGGAATAGTAATATCAACAAGCTTACCAAATCCTGTTGTTACACCATATACCCGTTTATTCTTTTTAACAATATCATTAATCACTTTATTGGATTTCTCAACATTCTTTTTAGCTAT
>CBDUZN010000292.1:0-1576 GCA_965371715.1 uncultured bacterium
ATTGCAATAGGTATAATAACTATATTCTTCGCACTATCTGCATTGAAGCTCAATATTGATTCGGATGTTCTTAATACATTACCAAAAGATGATATCAATGTACAAACATTTAATTATATTGGAGATACATTTAATGGCAATCATATAGCAGTTATTGTTATTGAAGGCAATATTATTTCAAATAGCATACTAAAAAATATTCACATGCTAACAGATTCTCTAAATATAATGGATTTCGGCTCAATAATTTCCTTAACATCAATAACTGATATGCGTAACAATAAGGGCATATTAGAGATTCGCCCCCTTATAGATAGGGATGAATTACCATTAAGTAATGATGGATTGGATTCATTAATTGCATATATTAGAAGCAATGATGATTATAGGGGTACAATTATTTCAAATGATATGCAATCATCATTACTATTAATCAAGATCTCACCATTAGTAGATAAGACAATTGCAGCAGAACAAATAGAAACCATAACACATCATTTTTTTCCAGAGAATACCCGTTTCGGTGGTCATCCATTTCTTATCAAGGATATTAATATTGCAATTACAAAGGATTTAAAACTCCTTATTCCCATTCTCTGCATCCTGATCATTTCCGTACTGGGTATTAGTTTTAGATCATTAAGAGGAATTACTCTTCCTCTTCTTTCTGTTGTAATTTCAATAATATGGACAATTGGATTAATGGCTTTATTAAATAAACCATTCACATTAATATCTAATATTATTCCCGTTGTTCTACTGGCAGTGGGCTCTGCTTACAGTATTCATCTCTTGAGCAGATACAATGAAGACACTAATTTCGGTAAAACCCGCATTGAACATACAGAGTATTCCTTTTCACAGGTAGTACTTCCCATAGTCCTTGCAGGGCTAACAACATTTATCGGATTTATATCATTCATATTTGGTTCATTCCTCTTAATGATAAGGGATTTCGGTATATTTGCATCAATTGGTGTTCTATTTGCTCTTTTAATCTCTATTACATTAACCCCTGCCATTCTTTCATTCCTCCCTAATAAGAAAAAACGAGGTGAAATTGTTTTCACACCATTAAATCATCTAAATAAATTCATTGTTCATCATCCTGTGTATGTTCTATCAACAGGAATGATCATCGCAATGATCATGTTTTCAGGATTATTCTTTATTGAGAGAAAGGTGGATATTGCAGATTATTTTGACAAGGATACATATACAAGTCAAAGTGCAATGTTGATCAGAGAGAAATTCGGTGGTTCTGATTATATTCAGATCCTTGTACAGGGCAATCTGCGTGATTCAACTAATCTTGCAAAAATGGATATACTAGTAAATAGATTAAAAAAGGAAAAGGATATTCACAATGTCAGTGCAATTTCCGAAGTAATTAAAAAGATGAACAATATTGTTGAAGGGAAAAAGATAATCCCATCAAATAGAAAAATCGGCAATCTATGTTTTCTTATTGAAGGAGATAAAATAATTGCCAATTTGATAAATACGCAATTCAATGAGGGACTTGTTCAGGCATCATTTGAAAATGGTATGCAGATTAAACGGGTAAATGTATTTA
>CBDUZN010000293.1:0-1552 GCA_965371715.1 uncultured bacterium
TTTTTGGATTTGATGGTATTTCTATTGGTATGCGCTTTGTAATTTCTATTCCATAGCCCTCAAGTCCAATGATCTTTTTTGGATTATTAGTGAGCAACTTAATTTTTTTAAGTTTCAAATCCATTAATATTTGAGCACCAATACCATAATCACGAAGATCCGCACTAAAGCCCAATTCCTCATTTGCTTCTACAGTGTCAAATCCACTATCCTGTAGATGATATGCTTTAATCTTATTTACAAGACCTATGCCGCGCCCTTCCTGTCTTAGATATAACAATACTCCTGAACCATTTTCCTCTATCATCAAAAGTGATTTCTCCAACTGTTTTCCACAATCACATTTCATTGAATGAAAAATATCTCCTGTGAAACATTCTGAATGAACTCTTACAAGTACATTATCAACATTCTCAATATCACCCTTAATAATAGCAACATGATGATGTGCATCTACATCATTTGTATAAATAATAATTTTGAAATCACCAAATTCAGTAGGTAAATCTGCTTCTACCTCTCTATGAACCAATTTATCTATTTTACATCTGTATTTAATAAGATCCTTTATTGAAACAATTTTTAAATCAAATTTATCTGCAAATTTTTCCAATTGCGGCAGTCGCGCCATTGTACCGTCTTCATTCATTATTTCACATAATATACCAGCAGGTTTAAGCCCGGCTAATCTTGAAATATCAACAACGGCTTCGGTATGTCCTGCTCTTTTTAATACCCCGCCATCTTGTGCAATTAATGGGAATATGTGTCCCGGTCTTGCAAGATCTTTGGGTTTTGATTTTTCATCTATTAAAATCTGTATTGTTTTAAAGCGATCAAATGCAGAAATACCGGTGGAAATACCATTGGCTGCATCAACAGAAACAGTAAATTTTGTTCCATGAAGAGCAGTATTATCTTTTACCATTGCTTCTATTTCCAATTTATCCAAATCATCTTTTTTCATTGAAATACAGATAAGTCCTCTGCCTTCCTTTGCCATAAAATTAATTGCTTCAGGAGTAACCTTTTCAGCAGCCATAATGAAATCACCTTCATTTTCTCTATCTTCATCATCAACCACAATAATAATCTTACCATCCTGAATATCCCTTATTGCTTCATCAATAGTATTCATCTTAATCCCCTTTTTGTAAATTCATATATTGCCTTTGTAATATGATTAATCTCTACATTAACTTTGCTGCCCGTTCTTAATTTAATAAGATTGGTTTTTTTAACTGTTTCAGGAATAATCTCAATTGAAAAATTATTTCCATACACAGATTTAACAGTTAAAGAAACCCCATTTACAGTAATGGAATCATTGTTAATAAGATATTTTCCAAAACCCGAAACAATATTAATTGTTAATGTAATTTTCTTTCCCGTGTTTATTTCCTTAATTACCTCTCCAACTGTATCAACATGTCCATTAACTATATGACCCCCAAGATATGTTACCAAAGTAATAGATTAAACTAAATATACTTTTGATTCCTTAATATAAAAATGTATAATAATATTTTTCGAGTTTGTATCAATAGATGTT
>CBDUZN010000294.1:0-1551 GCA_965371715.1 uncultured bacterium
GGTGAACTTAATACTGAATATTCTATGTTTGTTCCATGATTCCACATTGCTATTATTCCATCTTCTGTTTTTACTAATGTTGGATTTTCTCCCTTTGCTGTTACAATATTTCCTAATTCATTCTCTACCTTTATATAGTCAACATACCAATATTTCCCAAAATCATCACTATATCCACACACAATGCTATCACCAACACTATATACCATATGCATTGATTCGCTATTTGTTTCTCTTAATATACTGTTCTGATTATTCTTACCAAATGCATTCTTGTCATTTGACCACATATAGGGATGGATTAATCCTTCATAGGTTCTGTATGTCTCCTTTTCCACTCGTATAACAATATCCTTTGAATATCTTACATTCTCTAATATTTCATATTTACCTAATGCATCCGTTAATCCCGAGTATATTATATCCTCTCCATTTGTTATTGTTACATTTGCATCTCTTAATGGCGGATATGGTAATTCAGGTTCTATTCTACCATCAAATGCCTGAACAAGGAAATTCCTTTCTTTTGGTATTGGCGTCTCATCTATATGATTTACTGTCATATTATATATTGTTACATCTATTATTCCTGAATAATTATAAAAGTCATCACCTGTCATTTCCATTGTTATATCTTCATCCGATTCTGTGTTTACATTAAAACTTACCTCTCCATTCAAATCTGTTTCTCCACTAAATGTCTGATTATCACCTGTATTCATTTCTACCAATCTATCCGTTATAGGATATCCCGTGTAATTATCCTCTGCCTTATAATCAATTATTTCATCCTTAAATCCATATATGCTGTTTGTTTGTGTGACTTTTGTTCCGGAATAATCAGGATATACCAAAAATTTGTCTAAGCATATATTTAAATTAATGTCAGTATCTAATGTAATATATGAACCATTTGCAGCAAACCACCAACCAATACCAGCATATAATACAATGCCGGTTATATCCTCTGAAAGAAAAGAATATTCTTTTGTTCCTAAGTATATTCCTGTATCATGATCATACCATTTAATATATAGATTATATAATATATATTCTTCTTCTGTATAGCTTTCAAGTACAATTTCAAAATCAAGTTCTTCAGTATTCTCAATAAATTGTATTACTCCATTGTGTAACTCAATATAATAACCTGGTCTTTTCCATCCAAGTCCATCATTAAATGCCTGCACTATTCTTATAATACTGCTACCCACATAAATAGCAAAACATGGCATTCCATCCTTATATGCATAATCAGTCCTTACTTTATTTTTGAATGATACATCTAATTCAATTCTCTCATTTAAATAATTTGATAAATCCCTTGTTAGTAATTGAATGTTTGTTCCATCCGAATCCTTATCATGAAATATGTCAATTTTAAGTGAATCATCTACTGCTGCATAATCAATAATATCATTCACATCTGGCGTTACCTGTGGTGTCCACTTTGATAAATCAATATCAAACTTATCCGATATTACCGGTTCTTGTCCATTCAGCATTAGTCCAAATGCAAGCAACAACATGATTAATAGAATACTCATTAAC
>CBDUZN010000295.1:0-1531 GCA_965371715.1 uncultured bacterium
ACCATATGAAGCGGAGAGGACTAAAAATAATATTCTAAAATATCTTGATAATGGTGATTATCTGAAATTACAATCATATATATCTGATGCTGAGAAACCTGCAAAGGGTATTTATGAAACATTAAAGGATTTTATTAATCCGAATAATCCTACTAATTCTGAAATTATTAAGCAATTTAATAAATACAGAAAAATCAGTGATTTTGATTTTTTCATTAATGAGAATGATTCATTTTATAATGATTTTACATCTTTTTTGGACAATTCACATATTGATGGAATGAATGGAATGATGAGAATTGCTGAATACATTATGAAAATGAATAATGATGATATAAAGAAATTATGTGAATTTATCATAAAAACAGATATTGAAATAATTGTATGTACAGATTCAGATGATATGATTTATGATACTGTGAATATTATTATTGATAAAGGAGGAGATGATATATATTTCCTTAGTAAACCAAATACGCTAATTATTGATATGGCTGGTAATGATAAATATATTGCAACAGAGGATTATACAATTGCATGCGGCAATGGTGGTTTATCAATGATTATTGATTTGGATGGAAATGACTATTATGAAGGTAAGAATTATTCTGTTGCTTGTGCAATAAATGGCATTGGAATTATTAATGATAGAAATGGTGATGATATATATATTGGAAAAGCATTTACACTGGCTGCATCTATTAATGGATTTTCATTAATATTAGATGAAAATGGTAATGATGTATATTTATCTGAAGGATTTTCACAGGGATTTGGTACCTATCAGGGTACGGGTGTTATTCATGATAGGGCTGGAAATGATAATTATACTGTGAAAAACGGAATTGCTGACCATATGGAAAATGATTATCATGCGCATTTGTCACAGGGATTCGGATATGGCATAAGGGATATTGCATCGGGTGGAGTAGGTATTTTATATGATAATAAAGGCAATGATGTGTATTCGGGAGAATATTTTGTTCAGGGTTCTTCATATTGGTATTCATTGGGATTACTATGTGATAATAATGGGAATGATAAATATTTTGCAAGACGATATTCCCAGGGCGTTGGAACACATTTCACATTTGGAATGCTTTCCGATTTGAAAGGAAATGATGTTTATCAATCATGGGGTATGTCCCAGGGATGCGGGCATGATTTTGCAATAGGCATTCTAAACGATTATAGCGGAGATGATATATATATATCTTCATGGTTATCAATGGGTGCAGGTAATGTATGCGGTATGGGCATTTTAAATGATTTTAATGGTAATGATATATATTCATATAAAGAGACATCCGGGGGTTATGCAGATACAACAAATGAATATCATTCTACAGGAATTCTTTATGATATTGATGGAGATGCTACTATTAATGGTGTTTCCGCTGAAACTAAGATTAATTCTTTATGGGGGATTATCATTAATGAAAAGTAAAATAATTATACTTTTATTTATCTTTATCACTATAATTTATGCAGATGATTTTGAAAAAAAATTGGATAAGCTAACTTTATATCC
>CBDUZN010000296.1:0-1522 GCA_965371715.1 uncultured bacterium
GTTTGAGCCCCAGTTCAGGATTTTTCTGATCATAGGTTACAATGGTACCGCCAAACACATAACATTGTAAAAATCTTTTATCAAGTATTGTTATTACATTAAATAATCTATATAAATGTTCAAATTGCATATCCGTCATTGCATGTTGCCCATAATACTGAATAACCTGCAGCCAAAGCATATCTGCAATCAAACCCTTATAATCCAAAGCAATCTGTGAAACATACTTTCCTGAAGGAAAATATACTAATTCATTTAATGGTTTATTGTATGCATCAGGTTGTTTTTGAATAATATATGCTAATGATGCTGACAATATAAATAGTATAATAACTATTAATACCCTTCTCATAATCAAAATTCTTTTGTTTCAAATATTAATGTTGAAATATACATGAAAAATAGTGAATAGATCAAAGTATAGCATATTACAAAAATAATATATGCAAAAGATACATTTATTGAATGTATTGCATGTAATCTAATATCAGTATAATAAAAATTAGGAACAACAAGCATTATTCCCTTAATTATCCATTTTAAAAAAATTATATTGGTTTTTTCAATAAAAAAAGTCATATCCTTTATTAAAAATCCAATAATATAAGTCATAACCGTAAATATTCCGCTCATTACCGGTGATGCAAATGTAGAGAAAAAGATTGCTATTGCAGATAATAAAACAAATTGTAATAGGATAAATAATATTGATAATGGCAAGTTCCAATTCAAACCGCATTTTGCAATCAATACTACAAATGTAAGAAAAAGCCCGGTAATAATACCAATTGTAAATATCACAGATAATAAACCAAGATATTTACCCCACAAAATCCTTGCTCGTGAAATGGGTTTTGTGATTATCATATAAATAGTATTTTTTTCTGTTTCCTGATAAACAAGACGAGTACCTGATAAAAGCACTATTAGAAGAGAAAAGAATGATATTGATGAAAGTCCAATATCCTTAACAATTCTTTCTGTTTCTCCAAGAGCAATTGGTGACATAAATAATGAAGCCAAAATCATCAGAACTGCAATAATAATAAGGGAAATGATCACTTTACTTCTTAATGATTCCTTATATACAGTTCCGGCAATTGCAAATATTTTATTCATTTTTCCTTATCTCCAACTTTAATCATATCAACAAAATAATCTTCTAATTTACTTTCTCGTGGAACATAGGAAAGAATTTTTCCATTCTGATCTTTAACTGTTTTTATAATTGCTCTTGCTGTATTCTCATCTTCTATTGTCATATAGATAATATTATCCCTTTCTGCAAAAAATTTACATTTATTTTTATATTTCTCAAGATATTTAGAATTATCAATAATAATCTCCATATCTATTTCTTTTAATTCCCTTTTAATTATATCATTAATATAACCGGTTCCCATAATCTTTCCCTTATTTATTATACATACCCTGTCTGCAATCATCTCAATGTCTGGCAATATATGGCTTGAAAACATTATTGTTTTACCTCTTCTTTTCATTAAAAGAATAATATCCTTAA
>CBDUZN010000297.1:0-1507 GCA_965371715.1 uncultured bacterium
ATAGTATAATGCATAATAAAAAAATGATAAATTTTGATCTTGTTGATGCTATATTGCATTGTATTGGTAATCCAATTACATCTCGTCGTTACGAGATATGGGATTTGAGTGATATGTATAATCCAGTATTAACTGATAGTATAATAGTATCTGCTACTTTTTTTGCTAATATTGTATCAGACAATAATAATACTTTTATCAGTGCAGAATCAAGAGACACAATATTCTATTATGACATATCTAATAAAGATAGTATTAAACCAATTGGAATAATAAGAACAGAATCTTATGGAATAACTATGGGATATTATGATAATTATTTATTTGAGGTAGTAAATGCACCCTATAAAATGTATGTATATGATTGTTCAGATATAATGACCCCTGTGGAAGTAGGAATATATAATGTAGATAATTATGCTGATGATATAGTAAGAAATAATAATTATATATATATTAGTCAGGGGGGAGGATTTTCAATAGATAATTTAGCAAGAGGTAGATTTGGATTAAAGATATTTGATTTCAATCCAACAGGAATAGAAAACAAACAGATATATGATAAACAGGATAGTATCAGTATAACAACTACTTTCAATTCAATAAGTATAAATAATCAAACTGGAATACCACAAAAGTATCAACTTATGGATATTACAGGAAGAATAGTAAATACAATAGAAGCAAAGAGCGGAATAACCGTAATTACACCTAAAAGAAGTGGAGTATATTTTATTGTGGATCAGAGTCAACAGGTTAGAAGTAAAATTATAATAATTCGTTAAGAATAAAATTAATTGAGGAAAATAATGAAAGGAAAGAATAAAAAGGAGCAAATAATGAAGAAGATATTTAGAATAATTGTATTAACAATAATAATGTTGTTTATTAGTATCAATATTTTGGGAGCAAATGTAACAGTTGAGGAATTTAAGAATAAATTAGCAGGAATAAAGAGGAATAAGATAGAAACAATGGAATGTGAAATAGAGATTGAATTAGAAGGAAATATAATTGGAAATTCAAAGATGTATATGAAAGGGAATAAAATGAGGATGGAGATAAAAGGGAATGTAGAAGCAGAAGTGGGTGATATTATTATAATACAGGATAGTACCGGTTCATATACTAAAATAAATAATGAATGGCAAAAAGGTGGAGAAGAGAATAATATAATGGATCAAATGAAAATGTTTGATCATAATAAAATGATAAATGAGATAATTAATAAGCAGGATTTCAAGATTGAGAGTATGAAGAATAATAAAGCAACAATATCCTATAAAGAAGCAGTAGGCTTAATGGGTGTATCCAATATAAGAATGGGATTGGATTTAGAAAATGGAAACATATTATTTCAGGAACAGAATTTTAATGCAGGAAAGGTATTAATTGAATTTAAATATGATAAAGGAAAGAATATTCCGAAAGAAGTAATTGTGAAGAATTTTGCATCAGATGGAAATAATGAAATAAAAATAAGAATGAAGAATATGAGAATCAATCA